>CANQDM010000043.1 GCA_947591505.1 uncultured Bacilli bacterium
AAAGAAAAAGAAATGGATTTGTATTTAGAAGAAAAGGACTACGATATTTGATCGTAGCCCTTTTAAAATACTAAATTTGTCAATTTAGAAAACACACTTGCATATTGACAACCAATATGCGTGTGTATTTTTTATTAAATTAAGTTTTATCATTAACAGAACATAGACTTCTTTGGTATAATAGAATAGATGTTTAAACAAGAAGGTTGGTGTTAAAATGAATGAGATATTTATTGACGAATATCAAGAAAGATTTGCTTTAATTATAGGTATAAATGTATATAAAAATGCAAACAATTTGGAATATGCCGAAAATGATGCTAAAGAAGTTTCAAAAATTTTAAAAGAAAAATATAATTATAAACCTGAAAACATAACTTTATTATTAAATGAGCAAGCTACAAAACAAAATATAATGAATGCATATTATAAATATATAAATGAAACTGGTAATAATGATTCTTTGCTTGTTTATTATGCAGGACATGGAACAACTACTATAGGACATAACGGACCAACTGGATTTTTAATTCCTTATGATGGAAATGAAATTAATTGGTTTAGTTTAATAAGGTGGGATGAATTTAGTAGAGTTGCAGAAATGATAAAAGCAAAGCATATATTTTTTGTAATGGATGCTTGTTATAGTGGCTTAGCAATTACTAGATCTTCTAATTTTGGCTCTAAAAGATTTTTGAGAGATATGTTAAAAAGATATTCAAGACAAGTTCTAACTGCTGGTAAAGGAGATGAAACAGTTAGTGATGGAAATGGCCCTTTACCTGGGCATTCAATATTTACAGGATTTTTTATTGAAGCAATTAATGGGAAAGCAAAAACTGATTCAGGAATTATAACTGCAAATTCCATAATGTCATATGTTTATAATAAAGTTGCAAATAATACATACTCTCGACAAACGCCTCACTATGGTTTTATTGCTGGTGATGGTGACTTTATACTTAATATAGAAGATTTGCCACAAAATAACGAAGAAGGCAAAGATAATGATATATTAATTGAAGTCCCAACACCTGTTGAAATAAATGTAATGAGCAATAAAAATAAAATTGAAAATGAAATCAAGGAACTGCTATCTGATTCTAAAAATGAAATTAAAATTTACGATCTTGTAAATCAAGAGCTTAGAACTGTAATAGCAAGATTATCAGAAGATAATTTGTCTTTAAATAATACCGACACAAATTATTTTAAAAATATAATATTAAAATATGAAGAAATTTTAGAAAATTTAATTATTATGGTTGTTTTATTAATATATTATGGAGACACAAAATACTTAAAATTAATAAAGAAAATTTTGTTAAGACTTACCCCTACTAAACTAAATTCAGGATTAAGAAATACTAATTATTTATATTATCCCGCATTTTTACTATATTATTTTATAATATTAACATCATTAGAAACTGAAAATATTACAATTTTAAATGAAGTTATAAATATTACTAATGATAACTTAACTGGTTCACATAAAAACACAAAATATATATTAGTTAATATAATAGATAATATGTGTTATACTATGGATAATTTTGCTATTTTTAATTTAGAAAAGCATTACAAATACCCAATGAGTGAATATTTATTTAAAAGATTACAACCAATTATGGATGACTTATTATTTCTTGGAGATGATTATGAACAAAGATTTAATGATACAGAGATTTTAATCAGTGTAATATATGCATTAGATAATTATGAAAATGAAAAAACACATGTATGGGGGCCAATAGGAAGATTTGGCTATAGACTAGATTACAATCAACATAATCTTGAAAAATTAAGTATAAATAAAATATTAGTTAAATTAGATATATATAATAATTTAGATAAAAATAAAGAGGAATTTATTACTAAATATAATGAGTTATTATCTAAATCTTATTTTTGATTTATGATATAATACACTATTAGGAGGTGTTACATGTCTAAATTAAGTAATGTTCTTACAATGCTTGAATATTTAAGTTCAGGAAGAAAATATAGTATTCAAGAATTATCTGAAAAACTAGAAGTATCTCCTAGAATGATACGAGTTTATAAAGATGAAATTGAAAAAGCTGGAATTTATATTGATACTATTAAAGGACCTTATGGAGGATATGTATTAAATCAAAATATTAATGTCCCTAAAAGATTTATTACACCAAATACTATAAATATTAAAAACAAAGATTTTTTTAATCTTATAAATAGAGCTATCAAAGAAAAAAGAAAATGTTTAATTGAATATTATTCTAAAGATGAAAAAAACATTTCTAAAAGAATTATTCACCCTTATGATTTAATCCTTCTAGGAAATGAATGGGGAGTTGCTGCTTACTGTGAATCTAAAGAAGAAATTAGGCATTTCTATATAAATAGAATTAAATCAATAGAAACTTTAGAAAATTTTTATAACTGACATATATATTACCTCTTCTTTTGCTATTCTATAACTAGAAAAAGGAGAGGTTTTGTTATGAAGCATACACATACTGAAACAACAGAAATTAATTTTTCAAAACTTGAAGAAAGATTATTTCAAATAAATGATCCTAAATTATTTACAAATTTCGGGTTTAGCAGACAAGCAGAATATTTATTTAGAAACGTTCCTACATTGATTGTAGCAACTGGAGGTTCTAAAGCTGCAGCCTATTATCTTAAAATGTTTTTAGAATCAAGAGAAACTTTATGTGAAGTAATCGAGCCAAGAGATTATTTTTATAAAAAAAATATTAATCAATTTAAAAATTTGATTGTCCTCTCAAATAGTGGCAAATCAAATGGATTATTAGAAATATTAAAGAGTTTTTCTGGCAGTAGTTATTTAATTACTAGTGAATATGTAATGCAAGAAGAAGATTACACATATACAGTAGGTTATTTTAAAAATGAACCATCACCACAATTTGATATTCTTTATTGGAGTAATGGTAAATATAAAGAACGAGAAAAAAGCTTTATCTCAATAATTCCTACTCTTGCTCCTATGTTAATGTTTTTAGAGTTAAGTATATTAAAAGAAACTAAAAAAGGCGAACTTTCTTCAGAGGATTTAATGAAGATAAATGATAAATTAAAACAATTATTAGAAAAAAGTAAAGAACGCATTTATAATCTTAATTTTAATTTTAAAGATACAAATCTAATTCAAATTTTATCAGGATATGATACAACTTGTGCTTCTTCTATTTTAGAATCTAATATGATAGAAACAGGTACTTCTAGTGTTGTTGTTCATGATAAAGGATCTTATTGTCATGGTAGAAGTAATTTATTATTTCAAAATGAGACAAGTCCTATTATTTATTTGGCACACCAAATGAAAGGCTTAGATAATGAATTACTACCAATACTTATACAAGAATATCCAAATATTTTTCTTTTCCATACTTTAGATGAAGATGCAAGTATATTTTGGAAAGAATACTATCTAGCCTTACAAATGTATTTTTTATCTAAAAAGATAGCTGATGATAAAGGAATTGATCTTACAATGCCTGAATACAATCCACAAGTAGTAAAAAAATTATATAAATACAAAGGAGAAATGTAATATGGAAAATTTAACTTACATAACTGGAAATTATGGTAAATATATTTCTGTAAAAGAAAAGTTTGAAAATGCTGGAATCACAATTGATTATTTTAAATGTGATTTAGAAGAACCAAATATTAACGATATAGAATTTATATCAAAAGAAAAAGCTAGACAAGCTTTTGAAATATTAGGAGCACCTGTATTTGTTGCTGATTCTGGTTTTTATATAGAAGATTATCCTAAAAATCCTGGATATCCTGGTGCTTTCGTAAAAAGAAGTGGTATATCATCAAATATTACAGAATTATTAGAAACAATGAAACAAGTTCAAAATAGAAATTGTTATTTTCTTGATTGTTTAACATTTTTTGATGGTAAAGATTATTTTCAATTCTTTGGAGTTAGCAAAGGTACACTTTCACACGAAATAAGAGGAGAACAAAACAAAAAAGCTAAATCAAATTTATGGTTTGTGTTTATTCCGTTGAATTGCAATAAAACTTTAGCAGAAATGTCAGATGAAGAAAGAAATAATAGACCTGATAATAGAACTAGTGCCACAGATGAATTTATTAATTGGTATAAACTAAATTATAAAAATGGCAAAAAATTAGTTAAAAAATAGTAATATTATGATATACTTATATTAGTTAATGGCTTATTACTAACTATTATCTAGTCCAAAAAGTTGTCGTACTTCTTCCTTTAGGGCTCCATTGACGAATCTGTTCGAACTTTTTCGGACATTTAAATATATTTCATCTCTAAATAGAGATGATTTTTTTATTTCAATAAAAAATCCCCACAAGATATTTTGATAGATACACCAAAATTCTTAAGAGGAATTTCTTATCTTAATGACATGCTATTTCTATTAGTTTTATCTGTATTTTATTTAACTTGTTTTATTAATTACGAAATTTCTATTTTACAATAATAACTATTTTTTGTTCGGATTCAAAGTTTTCTTTAATACAGGTCCTTGTTCTTTTGATTGTTCTTCAAATATGCTTTCTTCCACAAATGACATCATATCTTCAAAAGGTATTTCACTTTCTACATGACCCATTTGCACAAATTCATCATCACTATGTATTTGTAATTCATTTGAAATTTCAGATATATAATCTAATTTTTGTTTTTCTGATTCTAATTTTAATTTAACAGCAGAAGTGTCTTTTATAATATTTTCCAAATTTTTATCAATTTGTCTATCTTCCTCATAATCTCTAAACTCAGATATAGCATTATCGCCAAGTTGATTATTTATAGTTTTAAATACAGATGTATAATCATTTATTTTTTTTGCACAATAACTGCCACAAGCCAAACTACCAATAATTAATGGAGCGAATATTTCAAAAAAACTAGCTTGAAATTGTATATTTTCAAGTTGATTTAAATATATGACTGGCATGTCATAAAGCATCATAAACATCACTCCACCCATCATACCATATATTAAAACATCAGAAACTTTATTAAATTTATCTCTAACTCTCCAAAATTTTTCTTTTAAAACATTTTTAGTTGTTGCAGTATCAATCATTTGTTGTTCTTTTTTCAAAACATTATTTATATTTTCAATACTATCAGAAATTTCTTCTTTAGTTCTTTCATCAACATCTTTTTCAGTTATATTATAACTTGTTGAAAGCGAATTGATTAAATTTTCATTTGCTGATAAATCATCACAATTTTTCTTTAATATTTTATTTGCATTTTTCAATTTTTCTCTCTCAATTTCATATGTTATAGATTCTTCAATTTTTTCCTTTTCTGTTTTCGATGTTGAGAATTCTCTTAATCTTTCTCGATATTTTAATTTTCTAGTAATTAATTCTTCTACCGTTATCCCAATTAAAGCAGGAACTCCAACAAATAGTGGTTGTATCATATTTAAAGGAACAATACCTGACCTTATTATAGCTGGCATAAAAAATATAGATGCAACCCATGGAATTAGCGAAAATGCTAATGTACAAATAACTTTTGTTTCAAAATCATTTTTACTTATTGCTATTATTTTTTTGTTCAATTCATTAATCTTTGAACAATTTTCTTTATATTCTTCTTCTAGCTTTTTTCTTATTTGTTCTGAATCATTCAAATTCATAAACTAAAACCTCCTTGACATAAATATTATATCATTTATTTTCAACTGTTGTTAGATATATTTCTAAATTTCTAACTTGAAAAAATCTTATTCTTTACCATCATAATAATCTTTAGTCTTATCATTAACAAATTCAAAGTATTTTTGATAATTTTTATTCAACAAAATCCATATACAAATATTAACTCATCTTATATACTTCTTTACTAGTATTATCAAAAAAATTATGAGATGTTAATAATCTTTTACTTTCAATAAAAAAAGATATTCTTTTTTAAAAAAATACCTTTCTAATATTAAACTTATATTACATTAACTATTGCCCTAACCAAATTAATTTACTCTTTCTCTATGCTCCACTTTGGTGGATAAATATATTCAATTTTTTCTTTCTTTGGCACATAATGTTTTTTGATTTTTGATCTATTAGACTTTAATTCTGGTATAGCTTGCCTACAATACTTATCTAATTCACAAAATATATTTTGACAATCTATCAGTTGTAATGGTCTATTACCAACTCTTCTAAAATTTAAATTAAGTCTTTTAAATTCTTCGTTTTGATGATTATACATATATCTAATAATATCTTCATTACTCATGTTTCCTTTATCAATAAAGCATTTTTTTATTCCACGAAGTGACCCAGGGCCAGCAACTGTAAATTCATCTTCTTTCCAATTTACAACTTCACTGTAATTAATATCTGTTACTAATTGATAAGCCATAAAATTGCCTATTAAAGGATAACCTTTAATAATATTAAATGCTTCTTCCATAGTTTTACATTTAACAATTCTATTTTGCATTTTATCTTTATTAAACATTTTATTAAGTAATGCTAAATGGTTATCATGCTTTCTATTATAACCAAATGCTTTATTTGCACAACTTATATAAGCATCATTATATATTTTGACACCACTTAATATTGCATTTTCTAATATTTCAGAATACTTTTTTTCATCAAATGTTTTTAAAGTAATATCTTCAAAATTATCTAGTAATAGCTCCCAAGTAGACTCTTTATTAAATAATTTAAACAATAATATTCTAAATAACATATCTTCATTAGAATACTCTTTACCATTATAAATAACGTTTTTTAATAAATATTGACTGACCCTATCGTTAACTCTATAACTATTACAAAATTTATATTCTTGTAAGATTTTATCATCAGTCCATGGAGCAACTTCTCCATTTAATTTTTTCCAAAATATATTTTGTCTCTCACAAGCAAAATACCAATATAAATCATATACTTTTTGCCTTTTTTTCATAAAATTACCTCATGCATTTTGGGTCTTTTGAATTAATACATCTTTTTAATGTTAAAACCTTATCATCACTTTCAGTATAATTAGCAATTATCTTTTGTCCTATACAACCACTTTTACATATCGAATATTGTAAACAATCAGAACAAGTATTTTCAATATTAAATTTTCTAATATTACTAAAATATCCTGAATAATACAATTCCATTAGTGATTTTTCTTTTATATTTCCACTTATACCTAAATTAGTAAAATATTTTATTGAATCACATGGATATGCTATTCCATCAAACCCAATAATCATTATTTCATCTGCTATAATACATGGTGTATTTTCAATACCAAGTATATTCCAAGGAGTACCTAACCTAATTTTATCTTTATCGTTTAAATTTATGTAGAAATTTTTAATTGCTAACAACTCTTCTTTTGATAAATCCATATCAATAGTCCCTTTACCATGTGGAACAAATCTTAATAAACTCACTCTATCAAAATAACTTCTACTTCTAAATAACTTTATAGTTTTAGTTACTATTGATTCTAATTTAGAAAAAGAATCTTTTGAAACAGTATAGTGAAAACCTAGTTTTGAGTTACTTTTTTCAAATACTTTATCGAAAAAATCAACTTTATTATAAACTGATACATCCTCTTCATCTGATAATGAATCAGATAATGAATAAACTATCTTATTTAATCCTAAATCAATTAACTTCTTATATTTAATTAAAGTTTCATCAGTTCTATATGCAAAAGTATAAATAGTTGACTTCATCCCTAATTTTGAAGTTAATTCTACAAGATCATTAAGTCCATCGTATGTTATAGGTTCTCCACCAGTAAAAACTATAGTTTCAACATTCATAAGTTTTGCTTCTTTGATAACTTTAAAGACATCTTCAAAATCAAGTTCTTTTAAATTATCAATACTATTAGTAGCATTACTAGAGCAATGTTTACAATTTCTAGAACATTTATTAGTTAATTCTATTTTTACCTCTTTTAACATAAACCTCAACCTCATCTAAAGTATAAATTTATACATATTATACAATAAATACCTATTGTCTTCTATATTTTAATTCAATTTTATTAAAAATTAACCTTTTATGATATATAAGTATTAAAATAAATTAATGACCTCAATCTTTTATTAACAACTTAAAAAAAGCTAAAATTAAATCTAGCTTTAACCTTAAAAATTACTTTAATTTTTCATTTACCAATGCTTGAATTTCATTATAATTATACCCTGCACTTATTATTCTATTTTTTCTTTCTTCTCCATTACCCCATAACCCTTTAATAACTTCATCAGCAATTTCATTATTATTTTTCTTCAAAGTATTATTATTTATATTTAATATTTCATTTACTTTATTTTGAACATCATTATAATTATATCCTGCATTTGTTATTTTACTCTTTCTTTCTTCTCCATTTCCCCATAATCCTTTAATTACTTCATTGGCAATTTCATCTATATTCTTAGTTGTTTGATTATTATTAGTTACATACTGCTTAGGCCTTAATGCCCCAATTAATCCTACATATGATATATTTTGTTCTTCGACATTTTGATTATAAGTTTGGCTTAAAAATAATCCTGTATTATTACCATTATCACGTCTAAACATAGCAATATGAGAATCTGGCGCAATTTGACAATTACCCCATACTGCCCAGTCACCGTCATTCATTTGATTAGTTGGAACTACATCATAATAATTTAAAACTCCATTATTAGCTCTATTTTCATAAATAGACTTAGCATACCCTGAAGGCTTGCAATTAATATATGCACCATTATTATTCAACTTGTTAAAATAGTTAAACAAATCAACACATTGATTTCCATATGCCCTATCTACATCAATTTTTTTACCAATTGTCTGATTACAAAATTCTTGTACCGTCATAAATAATCACTCCCCATTAAATAAAATATTCAATTAAATTATTTAAATTCGTTTTTTATATTTTATTTTCCATTATGTTAAGTTTTAACTGATGAAATTATAATAAAAAATTGATATGCGTTAAAAATATTTTTCAAAAAATCTTTACTCATAAATCAAATATATAAAAATATATTAGTGTTAACAACTTATTGTTAAATGAAAACAAATATTAAATATTTATTATCAAATCTAAAATACCAACAATAAATTTATTAGAAATATAATTTGATTCAATTGTATCAAGTTAAAGATAAAGAAAATAAATATAAAAAATGACTGATATTAACCAATCATTTTTATATTTACTCATATTTAATAAGACGAGCACCGATATAACTGCTAATACGGTCAGAACCATCATTCAAACGCCAAAACCACAAACCCACATAATCATCACCACTGCTACAATTACCACCAACATCAACAACTACATTGTTTGAAGCTTGCCAATAATAATCCGAAATATGTGTAGTGCCACTTCCATTTACTTCTGTTGGAAATGAAAATAAAGGATTATCTGGATCATATCCTAATTTTGAAATATAACCATCAGTTGAACCATTAATATAACTAAGTTGTTTGTAACATCCTTCAAACGTATCTGAAGCATATTTACTCGGATCTGTGCATACATATGCATATCTATTTTTTATACTAATCCCATCTACAAATTGATGTATATTTCCATATATATCTTCTATTCCTCTATATATCATTGAATGTCTTCCATCATTTATAGTACTTCCTGACTTCATCCCAAGATAATCACATCCTCCACTGGCTACTGTTGAACTATTTGATACATTTCCTTTTCCTAATATTTTCTGTGAATCATAATCTGCGTATTCTACTAAATATAATAATTGTATTAAGAAATAATGATAATCCATTATTCCAAATCCTTCGCCTAAATTCTTCGCATATGCTCTAAAATTTGCAATAGTTGTATTAGCAAGAGGTTTTACTCCACTTTTACTATATACTCCCGAACTTGATCCTGATATCGTATACCTTCCTATCATGAATTCTTTACTATATTCATATCCTGCTTTTTCTTTATCTGTTATATAAATATATTCATATGTATCTCCATCTTCTTCCTCTTTTTGCTCTCTTTTCCACCAAAACTCCGGTATTACTGTCATTACTTGTCCTTTACTTCCATTAAATTTAAATCCATCTTCTCCATACTTAGCTACTATTTTATCTTGTTCTGTATCATAATTAACTGTTATTATATCACTCCATGGATATATATTATCAAAATCATTTCTAACTGGTTCTGCACCTATTTGAGCTTTTGCTATTAATTCTTCAGAATCTTCTATTCTATCCCATTCAGTTGATTGCGAATTTACATCTCTTCTTATAGCATATATCTTACCTGAACCTTTACTACTCGTATTTACTTGTCCTGTACTTCCTCCTGAACTAGTACCTCCACTATCTTCAGTAATTTTATCACAATCATTATCTACTATTTTGGCTTCTTCATTTTTATACTCTACTACATAATTACTTATACATAATGTAGCATTCTTTACTTCTCCTTTTTCTCCTATACTTAAATTCCCACTTGTTGGTTTTGTTCCTTTTAGACTTACTACATTCTTTAATTCTGATACTTCATATTCTCTTTTTTCTAAAGAACTTCCATTAATCATTTTATATACCATTTTCTCTTCTACATTAT
>CANQDM010000044.1 GCA_947591505.1 uncultured Bacilli bacterium
CAGTCTACGTGAGCATAGTGACGTTTTTCAGTTTCATACTCAACGTGAGCAGTATTAATAGTAATACCTCTTTCCCTTTCTTCTGGAGCTTTGTCGATATCAGCATAATCAACAAATTCACCGAAATATTTAGTGATCGCAGCAGTTAATGTAGTTTTACCATGGTCAACATGGCCAATAGTACCTATATTAACGTGTTCCTTAGAACGATCAAATTTTTCTCTTGCCATATAAGTTTTCCTCCTTTTCCTATATACTCTTATATTTTATCTAATGCTTGAATATTTTTCAAGTATTATTCGGCTTTTATTGTATCAATTTTTTAATTAATTGACACTGTTTTTCTTAATAATATCATCAGCGATATTTTTTGGTACTTCTTCATAATGATCTAGTGTCATTGTAAATGTACCACGACCTTGGGAATTAGAACGAAGTGTTGTCATATACCCAAACATTTCTGCTAAAGGTACCATTGCATTAATAGATAGAGCATTACCTCTTGATTCATTACCTAAAGGTTTACCTCTTCTACTAGTTAAATCACCCATAACATTACCCATATATTCTTCAGGAACAACTACTTCTACTTTCATAATTGGTTCTAGAAGAACTGGTTTACATTTTTTAGCAGCTTCTTTTAAAGCCATTGATGCGGCAATTTTGAAGGCCATTTCTGATGAATCGACATCATGGTAAGAACCATCGAATAATGTTGCTTTAACATCAACTACAGGATAACCTGCAATCATACCACCAGCCATTGCTTCTTGCAAACCTTTATCAGTTACTGGTATATATTCACGAGGAACTACACCACCAACAATTGCATCAACAAATTCATAACCTTTTTCTGGATTAGGTTCAAACTTAACCCAAACATGACCATATTGTCCACGACCACCAGATTGTTTAATATATTTACCTTCACAATCAGCTGGAACTGTAATAGTTTCACGATAAGCAACTTGTGGACGACCGATATTAGCTTCAACTCCAAATTCATCTTTCATACGACGAACTAATACCTCTAGGTGTAATTCACCCATACCACTAATAACTGTTTGACCAGTTTCAGGATCAGTTTTGTATTTAAATGTTGGGTCTTCTTCGGCTAGTTTTTGAAGGGCTACACCAAGTTTTTCTTGGTCAGCTTTACTCTTTGGTTCAATAGCTTCATCAATAACAGGTTCTGGAAATTCCATACCATTCATGATTACTGGACTTTTTTCATCACATAGAGTATCAGCAGTTGTCGTATTTTTTAAACCAACTAAAGCAGCAATTTCACCAGTATAAACATCAGTGATTTCTTTTCTTTGGTTAGCATGCATTTGTAAAATACGGCCAACTCTTTCTTTAACATTCTTAGTACTATTTAAAATATATGAACCACTTGTTAAATGTCCAGAATAAACACGGAAGAATGCAAGTCTACCAACATATGGGTCAGTCATAATTTTAAATGCCATAGCCATAAATGGTTCTGAATCACTTGGATGTCTTTTTACTAAATTACCATTAAAGTCAGTACAATCAATAGCCTCAACATCAGTTGGAGCTGGCATATAATCAATTACAGCATCAAGTGCTAGTTTTACACCAGTATTAGATAAAGCACTACCACATAGTACTGGGAAGAATTCAGCCTTTAAAACACCTTTTCTAATTGCTCCTTTAATTTCGGGAACAGTTAACTCTTCACCATTTAAATATTTTTCCATTAAGGCATCATCAAATTCAACAGCTTTTTCAATAAGCTCAGTTCTCTTAGTTTGAACTAAATCAACTAAATCAGCTGGAATTTCAATTTCTTTATAATTTTCATGTTCATCAGTACGATCAAAAGTATAAGCCTTTTGTTCTAGTAAATCGATAATACCATGAAAATCATTCTCAGCCCCAATAGGCCATTGAATAGGAGCATAATTAACACCTAATCTTTTTCCTATTGTATCTAGAGAAAATTCAAAATCAGCACCAAGTTTATCCATTTTATTAACGAATATCATTCTTGGAACTTTATATTCAGTAGCTTGACGCCATACTGTTTCAGATTGTGGTTCAACACCAGCATTACCATCTAATAAACAGATAGATCCATCAAGTACTCTTAAACTTCTTTGAACTTCAACAGTAAAGTCGACGTGTCCTGGGGTATCGATAATATTTAAACGATATCCTTTCCAGTGTGCAGTAGTTGCCGCACTAGTAATTGTAATACCACGTTCCTTTTCTTGTTCCATCCAATCCATTTGAGATTCACCATCATGTGTTTCTCCAATTTTATGAGTAATACCAGTATGGAATAAAACTCTTTCAGTAAAAGTAGTTTTACCAGCATCAATATGAGCCATTATACCAATATTACGAATTTTATCAATAGTTACATCTCTTGCCATATCACATTACCATCTATAATGAGCAAATGCTTTATTAGCTTCAGCCATTTTATGAGTATCTTCACGCTTTTTAACTGCGCCACCAACACCATTACTAGCGTCGATAATTTCATTTGCTAAATTTATAGCCATTCCCTTTCCATTTCTTAATTTTGCATAATTTACAAGCCAACGAAGTGCTAGAGTTTGTGCTCTTTCATCAGTTACTTCCATTGGAACTTGATAGTTTGAGCCACCAACACGACGAGATTTAACTTCTAGTGCAGGGCTGATATTTTTTAAAGCTTCAGTATAAACTTCCATTGCAGGTTTACCTGTTTGTTTTTCCACTATATCAAAAGCTTCATATAATATTTTTTGAGCAGTTCCTTTTTTACCATCTAACATAATTGCATTAACAAGTTTAGTTACAACTTTAGAATTATATATAGGATCTGGTAAAACGTCTCTTTTTATTGCTCTTCTTTTACGCATATTTTATCCTCCTTCTATCTATTATTTTATTATTTTTCTTTCTTAGTACCGTATCTACTACGACCTTGTTTACGATTTTCAACACCATGAGTATCAAGTGTACCACGAACAATATGATAACGAACACCGATTAAATCTTTAACACGACCACCACGAACTAGTACAACGCTGTGTTCTTGTAAGTTATGTCCTTCACCAGGAATGTAAGCATCGATTTCTTTACCATTTGAAAGTCTTACCCTAGCATATTTACGAAGTGCAGAGTTTGGTTTCTTTGGTGTTTTAGTACCAACACGAGTACAAACTCCTCTTTTTTGTGGGCTTTTAACATCAGTTTGTTTTCTTTCTAATGTATTAAAACCAACATTTAATACTGGGCTCTTACTTTTTCTTGTTTTCTTGCCACGATTTTTCTTTACTAATTGATTTATTGTAGGCATATTTTCTCTCCTTCCCTATTAACACGAATCCAAGTGTGTCATAAATATTTTTTAAATTAAGTTCTACCCAGGTAGAACCTAACTAAAATGCATGAATAATATATCATTTTATTATATGTTTTGTCAACATTTTTTAACACTTTTTTAATAATTATCAGTAATATAACCAGGACATGATATATATCCTTTATAATAATTAATATTATCTATTCTAGATATTGTTACATACCCAGTACAAGAATTATTATCTTGATCATATAAATTATCTATTTTATTATGTTCTTTTAATGTTTCATAACTAATTCTTGTTTCACCATCAATTTGAATATCATTATCTCTAACATATTCTTTAGCAGCCGATTCTAATTTTGTCTCTAGTTCAAAATAATTTTTATTACTAATTGTACTGTTAAAAGAACCATATAACTTAGAAATAAAGAAAATTGCTACTAACAAGGCAATTAATAAACCTCCTGTTAATAAAAACATTTCCATTGTTCCCCAACCTTTATTATTTAATCTCATTTTTTTGCCTCCTGACTTTTATCAACGCTATCTCTTACTTTAATAAATAAATGGCCAAATTCTTTACCATAAAAACTGGTTCTTTCATAAATTATTTCTTTATAGCCAAGTCCCCAATAAACATAAACATGACCATCGGGATAAGCAAAAGTCTCTTCTTTTAATACTACTATCATTGGTTCATTATGATTATATTTTGTGTATTCAGTGATTACTAAGCCAATCCAAATACCAATTAAAATGATAATTAAAACTTTAAACATAATCCCCAATGTTTGCTTCATAGTATCACCAACAAATATTATAAATTAACCCATAAAAAAAAGCAATAATGCTTTTTCTTAAATTACTTTATGCTAATTCTACTTCAGCACCAGCTTCAGTTAATTGATCAGCAATACCTTGAGCTTCATCAGCAGGAATATTTTCTTTAATATTTCCACCATTATCAGCTAAGCCTTTAGCTTCAACTAATCCTAAGCCTGTAACTTCTTTAATGATTTTAATAACAGCAATTTTGTTGCCACCAGCTGATTTTAATACAACTGTTTTTGTTGAAGAACCAGCATCTTCAGTAGCACCTTGAGCTGGAGCAGCAGCAACTGCAACAGCAGATGGATCAACACCAAATTCTTCTTTCATTGCATCAACTAATTCTTTTACTTCAAGAATAGTCATTTCTTTTAATGCACTAATAAAATCTTCTTTTGTTAATTTTGCCATATTAATTTTCCTTCCCTTCTAATTGTTCGGCATATAAGTTTAAACTTATTGATAGATCTTTGACATACTGAATCATTCCACCAGCAAGCATTGTAAGTAGTCCTTCTCTTGATGGAATAGATGCGTATTCTTTAATTGTATCTAGACTAGCTACATCGCCACTGATAATTCCAACACGAATACTTAATTTATCATGATCTTTAGCATATTCAGAAATAATTTTTATAGGTTCTAATAATGTTTTACCAACAAGTAAGGCATTAGGTCCCATAAGAAATTCATCCATATTGATTTTTAGTTCATCTAAAGCTCTTTTTAATAAAGTATTCTTATAAATTTTAACTGATGAACCAACTTCATTAAGTTTATTTCTTAACTCAGTCATTTCAGCAACAGTTAAACCTTGATATTGGAATAAGATAACAGATTCACTATTTTTGATATTATCAATAATTTCACTTACGATAACTTTCTTATCATTAAGAATCTTTTCGCTTGCCATACATCCTCCTTATATATTAAGAAAAGCTTCCGATTGTGGGAAGCTTAAAAAACAATATTTTTAAAATTCCCCTCGGTAGGATTATTAAAAGTATACCTTCCCTACTGTCTTCGGTTTTTCTTTTCTTCTTAAGTATTATACTCTACAACTTTATATTTCGCAAGTCCAAATTAAATTTCAAATGAGTTTTTGTCAACTTTAATACTTGGACCCATAGTTGTAGATAATGTAATCTTATCAATAAAGATACCTTTTACTGATTGAGGCTTTGCTTTATTGATAGTTCTAATTACATATTCTAAATTTTCTAGTAATTTATCTTCTTTAAAAGATGCTTTACCAATTATAGTATGAACATTACCAAAACTATCAGTTTTATATGTTACCATACCACTTTTTAAATCTTTTACAACATCGCCAGTTTTCATAGTAACTGTACCAGTTTTAGGGTTAGGCATTAAACCTTTAGGCCCTAAAATGTTACCTATTTTACCAACTTCTGGCATCATATCAGGTGTTGCAACGATTACATCAAAATCAAACCAGTTTTCACTTTTAATTTTATCAAGTAAATCTTTATCACCAACAAAGTCTGCACCAGCCTTTTTAGCATCTTCGGCAGCATCCCCTTTAGCAATAACTAATACTTTTTTACTTTTACCTGTACCATTAGGCATTACTAATGATCCACGTAATTGTTGATCTGATTTTTTAGCATCAATATTAAGTTTAATAGCAACTTCAACAGTACTATCAAATTTAGTAACAGATGATTCTTTTACTAGTTTTGTCGCTTCTTCTTTAGAATATAATTTATCTCTATCGATTTTAGAAGCAACTTCCACATATTTTTTACTACGTTTTCTCAAAATTTTCCCTCCTAACTGTGGTTAATTAGCGGACTCTTTTATCATTATTATAATATATAATATTATTTCTATTAATTTTCTTCAGTTTCTTCTTCAGTTGTTTCTTCTTCGCCAACTACTGGAACATCAGCTGGTGCTTCAGTCTTAGCTTCTTCTTCCATTGCCTCAAGTTCTGCTTCACGTTTAGCCATTTCTTTTTCTTCGGCAGCGGCCTCAGCAGCTTGTTCAGCAAGTTCAGCATCATTACGGCCTTTAATAGCAATACCCATATTTCTTGCTGTACCTTCAATAATGTTCATAGCTTCTTCAACAGTATAAGCATTTAAGTCAGGTAATTTAGTTTCAGCAATACTTCTAAGGTCTGCTTCTGTAATAGTAGCAACGATTTGATTTGCTCCTTTAGCACTACCTTTTTGAACCTTAGCTACTTTTTTTAGTAAGAATCCAGCAGGTGGAGTTTTTAGAACAAAGTCAAATGTACGATCTTCATAAACTGAGATTTCACATGGAATGACATCACCCATTTTATCACGGGTTTCTTCATTAAACTTAGAACAAAATTCTTGTAAATTGATTCCAGCAGGTCCTAAAACTGTACCAACTGGTGGTGCTGGAGTTGCTTTACCAGCTTCAATTTCAAGCTTAATTCTCTTTACGACTTCTTTTGCCACGAAAACACCTCCTATAAAAATTTTTTCGCGTCAGTGGTCTTGGGCAAATCCGCATTTCCCTCCCACTAAACTAGCAATTAAATTTAATTGCATGTTAAATAATACCATAAAAAGGCCTATTATGCAATAGTTTTAGCCAATTAATTATATGCAAGTTGTGTCAAGAAAACAAATAAAATATTGTCAACTTGATACATATTATGGTATTATTAAGTTATATTAAGGATAGAGGTTTTATTATGGCAAAAAAATTTTTCTACAATAGAGTCTATAATACTAAAAGAACTATAATAAATATTGTTATTATAGGAGTATGTATTATCGGCATTATAATATGTTTTATTTTAACATCTAATTTTCAAGGACAAAGTAAAAAGCCAACTGGCGGTGAAGTCAGTATTAAAACAGAAGCTACTGTTGAAGTTAATGAAAAATTTGCTAATGATATCTTCTTTTCTAAAATCGAAAATGTCGATTTAGACAAAATAGAAATTAAATACCCGGAAGATTATGATATTTCTAAAATGGGCAAATATGATGTAGAAATAATAATAGAAGGTAAAAGTTATGAATCTAGTTTAAAGGTTGTTGATACTACCAAACCAGAACTTACATTAAAAGAAGTAACAATTAAACCTAATGCAACTTATAGTGCTAATGACTTTGTTGAAAGTTGTACTGATAATAGTAATGCAAGTTGTAATATTAGCTATTATACTGAAGGTGTTGATGAAGAAGGCAAAGCCATTAATTATGAAGGCTATAAAAAAGCTGGTACTTATTCTATTAAAATATCTGCTACTGATGAGACAGGTAATCAAACTGTAAAAGAAACTAAATTAAATATTCAAAATAGTAGTACTCCTAAACCTCCAGTAGAAACGCCAAGTACCAAATGTAAATATGGCAATAATGAATATGATACAGAAAATTATTTAATTGCCATTGATATAACTTCTAATAATTGTGCAGTTAGTTTAGACTTATACAAAAATGCTAATACAACAAAAGAAATTGACCAATTAATGGAAACTGAAACTACTAGAATTAAAAAGGATGTTGAAGCTTTAAATCTAGCTGGTACTCTTGCTTTAAATAGAATGATATCTGCCGTAGTTAATAAAACTGGTGATGGCATAGTTGGTTATGAACTTAAAATAACTATAACAATAACTAATAATGGTGAATCTAAGAAAATAACTGAATACAAAGTTGATAAAGATGGTAAAAGAGTATTTATAGATAATCCATATAATTTAGGAAAATAACTTGAGATTATAATTTATAATCTCTTTTTTTTACTGTAAAAAAAAGAAATCATTAATTTAGATTTCCAATATTTTTATATTTATTATTAAAGTTTCTAATTAATACTATAAATGTACAAAATATAGTTATAGTATATAAGATTAAAAATGCTATATTCCATAAATTATAATATAAACTATTAGTAGATAACAATTCTAAATAATCATAGCCTATATCTCTAACTAAATCAAAAGGAATTTTTAAAAGCAATAATATTACTACAATATAAATAATTTCAACAATCATTTTACTTCTTACTTTACTATCCTTATTTTTAAATATAGTAGATAAATCTGTTATTGTATTAATTATATTATTAAATACCCCTTTATTTAATTTAGAATAATCAATTCCTCTTCTTAAATAAACCTCTTTAGCTATATTTTTAATATCTACATCATTGTTTTCTAAGGCCACATTATAGTTTATTATTTCTTTTTGTCTTTCCGCATCTGTTAAATATTTTAACTCATTATTGAGTTTTTTTATTCTATCTTCTTTCATTTTATCAACCCTTATTATTATAACAAAAAATTAAGTATTTTACTACTTAATTTTATCTTCTACCAAGTACTACTAAACCAGCAAAGCCACCGATTAAAACTACAAATATAGAAACAATTATAATGGCATCATATTTGCCACCACTTTTTTCAGTATCAGCTGTAATTTTATCACAACTTTTAACGCCAAAGTCTTTTGTAACACTTGAAAGTTCAATATCATTTTCTTCTGCTAAATCTTTAATAACATCGACTTCTTTTTTGCTCTTCTTAGCTTTTGCAATAGCATCAGTTATATCAGATGGATCATTACTATTAAAACCAATTGTAGCATAATCACCAATTGCAATTACTGGTGTACCAAGTTGGTTTTCATCAAGTTCAAAGTGTTCAACTGCAGCCATCAATAAATTATAAGCATCTTCACTACCTAATATCCATTGAGGATTTTCTGGATCAGTTACATAGTCAGTACCACACCATACTTCAATGTTTACTAATTTAAAAGCATTTTCATCTTTTTCAAGTAATCCTTCAAAGTATTCTCTAGCTGCCTCACATGCAGAACATCCATTTTTAGTAAACATATACACTGTTACATCACTATCTGCCTTAACAACTGGCAACATAACTAACATACTTATAATTGTAATAAAACTTAAAATAATCTTTTTCATCTCTACCTCCCTAATAAAATTATTATATCAAAGTTTTAATTGAATTCAAACTATTTTTCTAATGTTTTATATATTTTCACAATTCTTTTAATTATCTCTTTATCTTCAATATTTATTGCATTAGTAGATATTAACGTAGCAAGGCCATTAGAATATAACCAAACATGCATAAATAATTCTTTTGCTTCATTAAATGTATATCCTTGCTTATTAACTAAATTTATAATAGCACCTTGATTCCATTTTTCATTTAAAACATCATCTATACTTTGCCATTTTAAATTATTAGATAAAAATAAACTATTGAATAAATTTTTATAATATTTGGCAAATTCAACATATGCTACACATAAAGTTACTAAAGCATTTTTATTATCAACTCTACTAGTTATAAATTCATCATATTCTTTATATATCTCTTTATATATATCACTTTTAATTTCATCCATATTATTATAGATACGATATAATGGCTTAGTAGATATTTTAAGTTCTTTGGCTAAATCTCTAGCATTAATACTATCCCAGCCTTTTTTATTTATGATAACTACTGCCTTTTTAATAATACTCTCTTTACTTAACATACAACTTGCTGGCATATGATCACCCCTATCATAGTAACTTATGTTACCATTATATAAAAAAGAAAATAATTTGTCAAATTTTAGCAAATTATTAATCTTTAAATATTTTTGATATTATATTTTTAGAAAGCTCATCTACTAAAAACATCAATAATATTATTAATAAGCAATAGCAGGTTTGCCACAAATTAAGAGCTACTATGCCAAATAAATTTTTGAGTGGTGTAATATATATAAATAATTGAACTAATCCTAAACAAAACATACTTTTATTTAAATAACCATTAGCAAATATTTTTTGTTCTAATATATTTTGCTTTAGATTACGACAAGAATACGCAAAAATCATTTCTGATAATATCAATGTTAAAAATGCCATAGAACAGCCTACTTGTTTGTTATAAATAGCAGTATTAGCAAAATAAACAATTAATATAGTTGCAGTTTTTAAAATAGATGATATTGCCATTTTGGCTATTAAAAATGGGGTGAAAAAAGAACTATCTTTTTTTCTTACTTCTCTTTTCATAACATCGTCTTCTTCATTTTCAAAAGCAAGGGCAATTGCTGGTATACCATCAGTGATTAAATTAATATAAAGAAGTTGAATAGGTAAAAATATTTCTAAACCACATAGCATACCAATAAATACTACTAAAACTTCGGAAATATTACCCGTCAAAAGATAAATTAATACCTTTCTAATATTATCATAGATTCTTCTTCCTTCTTTAACAGCAGTAACTATGGTAGAAAAACTATCATCTGCTAAAATGATATCAGAAACACTTTTGGAAACTTCTGTACCAGTTTTAC
>CANQDM010000045.1 GCA_947591505.1 uncultured Bacilli bacterium
AATGCAACAACAATGAGTGGAATATCTACACCACTAGTAAGTGGAGATGGAACAAATAAAGTAGTACATGCCTTTGTTAAAGATAAAGCTGGAAATACGTCGGCAGTAAAAACAAGTAATGGCTTAACATTAGATACAGTAGCCCCAGTAATAAATACTTTTGATGTAATAAGTACAACATCAAGACAATTTAAAGGAACAGTAAGTAAAGTAACTGAGGTAACAAGTGGAATAGATAAATATTGGTTTAGGAACGGAAGTAGCGGTAATTTCACAAGCACAACTGCTAATAATACAACCTACAGTGGGACTAAAGGAGCAACAGCTACGATATATGTTTATGTAACAGATAAAGCAGGAAACCAAGCAGCAACATTAAATAAAAGTACAACAATTGGTGGAAGTGGAACAAGTGCAGATCCATATCATATTTATTACATCGAAGATTTAGTAGATTTACAAGTAGCAGTAAATAATGGTACAACCTATGAAGGATCATATTTTGTCTTAGATAGAAGTCTAGATTTTAAAACAACCGAGAGTTATGCAAATTCAATTAGCGAATATTATGGGGATATCAATGGAACAAGTGGAGTACAAGGACTACTTTTGGAACTTACTACCGGAACAGGATGGAAGCCTATTGGATATAGCACTAATAGCACAGACAGTTTATTACCTAGTGAAATAAGTGGCCATTTTTCCGGTACTTTTGATGGTAAAAACAATACTATCTCAAATATATATTTTAAATATTCAACAAGTCATACTAGATTAGGTTTGTTTGGGGTTTTAAATAATGCAACAATAAAAAATTTAAAAACAACTGGTAGTATGACATCGACTAGTGCTACTTATGCCGGTGGAATAGCTGGCATTGTAGAGGAATCAACAATTGATAACTGTGATACTAATGTTGCTATATCTAGTAGTGTTGGTACGTGGAGTCTAGGTGGAATAGTAGGAGCTAGCTTTGGTTCTGTAACTATAATTAACTCCACTAATAATGGTACAGTTTCTGGCGGAAATAGATCAGGTGGTATATTAGGCTTAAATAGAAATTATGTTACTATAACAAATACTAAAAATATTGGAGATATTTCTAATACTACTGGTGATATGGCCGGAGGCTTTATTGGTGGTGATGTTTCTGAAAAAAGTGAAGCGATTATAAAAAAATCTTCCAATTCTGGCAATATTACAATGAAAAATCAAAGTCAGGAATCATATAGTGGTGGTTTTGTCGGGCGTATTATAGGAAACATTAGCATATACTCAAGTAATAACAGTGGAAAAGTAAACAACACTTCGACTTCAGACTATGACCATAGTAATGGAGGATTAATAGGAAGAATTAATGGTAATAATAATTCTAATAATATTATAGAGGACAGTTATAATACAGGTGTACTAACTGGTGGAGAAAGAAATGGAGGATTACTTGGATATGCATTAAGTGATACTAGCATTGAAATCTATAATAGCTATAATACAGGTGATATAACTACATCAACTAGTAGTGGACATTTTGCAGGAGGAATAATCGGAGCTTCTCGGGGAAAAGTAATATTAGACAAAAATTATAATATGGGTGTAATAACAACTTATTATGGTGGAGGATTAATAGGCCATTCTTACGGTCCGGGAATTAAGTACGTAATAAATAGTTATAACAAGGGTGATGTAAAAGGGACAAGAGATGGTGGAGGAATAGTTGATATCATTTATAGCCAAGGAATAGCATATATTATAAATTCATATAATTTAGCAAATATAACTGGAACAGGAAATTATGCTGGTGGAATAGTAGGAGCTGCTGAAACATCAAGTGAAGGGAAAAAACTATATATAAATAATGTCTATAATATAGGAACAATGACAGGAAAAAATAAATATAGTATAGGATATGCAGCTGCAGCAACTACAACAATTCAAAATGCATATTATAAAAGTGGGGTATCAGGAAGTAATAAAACTGGCACAACAGCAATGGCAGATGCTGATATGAAATTACAAACATTTGTAGATACACTTAATACTAATAAAAATGGAATTGATTTAAATAGTGTAAGCAGTGATTTAAATGGCTACACATTATGTAATTGGAAATTAGGAAGTAGTGGTTATCCAGAACTTGCATGTTAAAAGTGTCACACAATATGACATTCTTTTGCTTTAAAAAAAACACTTTGATTCTGGGAGTATATCATAATAATCTTATAATAGAAAATTGTGTTGTATATGTAAATATGATATAATGAAGAATAGTAGGAGAATAGGAATGATAGAGCAAGTGGCTAAATATAAAAAATATATTATATTAACATTAATACTAGCAGTATTATTAACACTATCTATAAATATAAAAAAGATAATAACACCAAAATATAAAGATATTCCTGAAGTAAAATTGAAGGAAATAAAAAAAGAAAAGTCACTAGCCATAATGATATCAGAAGATAGAAATAAATATGAAGAATATGATAAAGACACATGGCCAGGGAATGAATATGTCTATAAAGAAGCAAAGTGTATAGATAATAATGGAGAAGAAGTAGAAGATGCCATAAGTTTTGAAAGAGAAACAAATACAGTAATATTAGAAACAGAAAAGACAATATATTGTACCTTATATTTTGATTATAAAGGGACAGGAGAAGAAGATAAACCATATAGAATTCAATATATAGAAGATTTAGTAGATTTACAAGTTTCTGTTAATAATGGTGAGACATATGAAGGAAAACATTTTGAATTAACAAGAGATTTAGATTTTAATAAAGAAAGTGATTATCGCAATTACAAAACCAAAGAATATGGCGATATCAATGGCAATAGTCAAGATGAAGAATTAAAAACAGAGCTAACAACAGAAAGAGGATGGAAACCAATAGGTTTTTATACTGATAATGAATCAATTAAAAGTCCTTTTAATGGCATGTTAGATGGGAAAAATCATCGAATAGATCATTTATATATAAAAAACGATATAGATACAGCATACATTGGTTTATTTGGAAGAATAGAAGTTGGAGAAATAAGTAATTTAACCATAGGAGGAGAAATAACAACATCAGTTTTTGCTAATATTGGAGCTTTTGTCTCTTTTGGTAATAATTTAAAAATGAATAATTGTCATAATGAAGCGAATATAACAAGTAATGTAGGGAGATATCAAGTAGGAGGATTAATAGGTATTTTATCGCGTAATTCTGAAGTAACAAATTGTACAAATGAAGGAAATATATCAAATGGAAATAGTGCTGGTGGATTAATAGCAGATATTGATGCAGATTCTAATAAGGTAAAAATAGAAAATTGTGAAAACAGAGGAACGATTACTAACTCATTAGGTTCAACTTCACTAGGTGGAATTATTGGAAGAACAGACGGATCTCCAAGTAATCTTACTATAACAAATTGTAAAAATTATGGCTTGGTAACAACAGGTAAATCAACTGCAACTGAACAAAAAGTAGGAGGCATAATGGGAGTAGCATCAATTGGTAGTATAGTTATAATATAGGAAATATCACAAATAGTAGAGACAAAGCCAGTGGCATAATTCATTCTTATAATAATAATGGTGATGGACGAGTAACATTAACACTAAATAATGTGTATACAGGAGGAACGTTAAGTGGAGTAACAGGAAATTATGGATTAGGAAATTTAGGAACAAATACACAATTTAATGGAATAACTAATGTCTATCATTTAAGTGATTATACAACAAGTAATTTAAGTGTAGAAGGAGTAACAACAAAAAGTATAGATGATATGAAAAGCCAAGCATTTGTAGATTTATTAAACTCAAATAAAAATGCCATAAGTTTAAGTAGTATAGATAGTAGTTTAAGTGAATACACATTATGTAATTGGAAGTTAGGAAATAGTGGTTATCCAGAATTAGCTTGCTAAAAATGTCATATTTTGTATAATTTTGCAAGGCGATTGTTAATTTTTGGTAAATAAGTATTAATATTTTTACAAAACTTGACATAAAATGTAATATATGCTATAATTATTTTGTTCATTCAGGGGGAATGTATGAATAATTTAGTTGATTATGTCCCGCTCCTCCACAAGTTGTGGAGTGGGGTAAAAAACAATTTAAAATATTTGGCTATGCCAATAATGTACTTAGCTATTATTGTATCAGTAGTACCTAGTCCAAAGACGGTAGTAAATATTGCCGATGATAAAAGATTAAGTTCATATAATACAGTAATACTAGATAAGAATGCAAAAATAGATTACATTTTAAATAAATATGACTTATCGAAAAGTGAATTTAGCATTCTATGTGGAATAGTTTTAAGTGAAGCAGATGACACCTATGAAGATGCTTATGCTGTTATTAATACTATTTATAATAGAACACATAGTAAAAACTGGGTTAGAAGTGTTGATAATAAATTTGGGAAAGGCAAAGGAATGAACCTATATTATCAAGCTATATCACCTAACCAATTTACAGTTTATGCTAGTGGAACTTATAAAAGACATATGAATGAAGTTGATAGCGCTGGTTATGAAGCCATTATTGACTTTCTCTATACAGAAAATATTATGCATAATTACCTATCATTTAGGTCACATAGTATTAAAGTAAATGGTAGTGAATCATTTAGTAAAAAGGGGAATAATTACTTTAATACTATAACGGAAGAAAACAGAATTTAGTTATTCTGCTTTTTTCTTGCAATAATAAAAAGTGGCGGGAAGCTACAATTGCGACCAACCACTTATTTTAAATCAATTATTATTCATCTAATCTATTTACATTACTAAAATTCATTTTGGCAATAGTTTCTAATTTTTCAATACCATACTTTTCTTTAATTTCTTTCGCAACTTCATCAACATTTGTCCCAGCTCCTTTTGGAAGGGGAATATGCACACTATTAGAAAGTTCATCCATTTTTTGTAAGAAAATATATCTACTGATAATTGATGCACAACCAACACTTAATACTTTATCTTCAGCTTTAGTCATAAAAGTGATATGCATTACTTTATCAGGGACATCTTCTATATATTTATAAAAATTGTCTTTACTACAAAATTCATCAATAACAATTTTAGCATAATTAAATTTATTTTTATTTTTAAGCTCATATAAAGCTTTATTATGTAAAATGGCTTTTAATTTATTCATATTATTATTTTTACTATAATGTTTATTATAAGTAGTATTATCTAAAATAGTAGTAACATATGGTATTTTTTGCATTATTTTTGGAGCAATTTCTTTTATCTTTTGATCAGTTAACTTTTTTGAGTCTTTAACTCCTAGTTCTTTTAAATATTCAAAATTATCTAAAGAAACAAAAGTAGCGGTTACAACAATTGGACCAAAGAAATCACCAGTACCAACTTCATCAGAACCAATAGTAGATAGTTCTAAAATACCATCATTAGATTTTTCTTTAACTTTTGTTTCTGTACCATCAATATTAATAACTCTTTTATTAAGTTTCTTTTCTAAATCTATCCAAAGATTAGCATCAATATCAGCGCTTGTACCTTGAAACATTATTTTACCACTTTCGTATAAAGTAATAATAGTATCTTCTTCTTCGGCTTGAAATACCGCATAAGGTGGAGTCTTTGGTCTAACTTTATCTTTATAATAATCGATTATCTTATTTTTTAAGTTATCTGATACTTTAAAAACTATAGTCATTTTACACCTCAAGACAATTTTAACATAAATTACTTTATTTTTCATTACAAATATAATATAATTTATAGTAGGAGATGATTAAGTGTGAAAATGATTGTAGATATTCTTATTGTAGTTTTTCTTTTATTAGGTACATATGCCGGATGGCGGAAAGGACTAATTAAATCACTAGTTAATTTTATTGGTTTAGTTGCTGTAGTAATTTTAAGTTTTTATTTAAAAACATTTGTAGCTAATTTTTTAATTGATAAAATGCCATTTTTTAACTTTGCTGGCTTAAATGGCCTTAGTTCAGTAAACATTTTAATTTATAATGTAATTTCTTTTGTCTTTGTTTTTGTTATTTTATATTGTGTATTAAATTTAATAATTTCAATAACAGGATTTATTGATTTACTATTAAAGTTTACTGTAATATGGATTATTCCTTCAAAAATTTTAGGAGCAATAGTAGGATTATTAGAAACATGGGTATATTTATATTTAGTATTATTTGTTTTAAGTGCTTTTAATGTTACATCAAGTTTTGTTCTTGACAGTAAAGTTGGTACATTTATGTTAGATAATACGCCAATAGTAAATAATGTTTTTGGGGGAGCGTATGATACGATTAAAAATGTATATAATGATATAGAGGCTTATGAAAAAGATGAAAATAAAACAACAGAAGATTTAAATTTAAGAATATTACAAATAGAAATAAATAATGGCTTAATTACTAAAGAAAAAGCACAAGAATTAATTGATTCTGATAAAATTGATTTAGGTAATGTTATGTTTGGTAAAGAGGATGATTTATGGTTAAACATCTAGAAAAATCAGAAAATTTTATTAGTGAAATTGAAAAAGGTTCAGTTCTAGTTGATTTTTATACTGAATGGTGTGGGCCATGTAAAATGTTAGCTCCTATTTTAGAAGAAATAGATTATATGGATGTCTTAAAAATAGACGCTGATAAATTTATGGATTTAGCCCAACAATTTGGTATTATGAGTGTCCCAACATTATGTTTCTATAAAGATGGTGAACTTAAAGAAAGAGTAATTGGTTATAAAACAGCCGAAGAAATAAAAGAAATATATCAAAAAATAAGTGGAAATTAATCCACTTTTTTAATGACCTCTTTTGCACTATTTAAATAAGTTCTGGTAAGAAGTCCGGCCCCTAAAAGAGTACCGCCAAAATATCTTACTACTAATATCAAAGCGTTATTTAAATTATTTTGTATGATAATATTATATATTGGTGTCCCTGCTGTATTACTTGGTTCTTTATCATCACTCTTCTTAACTAAATTATCTATTTTATAAGCATAAGGAATATGTTTGGCCTTTTTATGTTCTAATTTTATATCTTTTATAATATTATCTACTTCTTCTTTTGTTTTTACTTCATAATAATACGCCATAAATTTAGATTTCTTTACCTCTATTGTACAAGTATTGATTAATTTCATAATTTCACCTAAAAATATTTTATCATAAAATTCTTTTATGGTATAATTTAAATATATAATAGGCTGTGATAAAATGATATATTTTGAAATACCTAATTTTATGATAAAAAGAATTTATATAGTAGAAGAAGATAGTAAATTAGTTTATAAAAAATTAGTTGATAATAATTTAGTGTCTTTAACAGAGGATGAATTAAATGAAGTAAATAAATATTTAAAGAGAAATAGAAGCAGTAAATATTATTCAGAAAAATTAAATACTATAATAGCAAGTAATCCTGATATAAATTGTTATGGCGATTATTTAAAAAGTTTTTTAGAATATATTGAATCATTTATTCCACCCCAAGCAGTAGATACTTTTTATCAAAATTTACAAACTTTAAAATTAGAACTAAATTTAGATGTTATAAATGAACCAATTACTGATTATAGTATTGCTGAAAGACGTGATGCTGCTTATTATGATATCGAAAATAATGTTTTAACTATCGATAAAGATAATATTAAACAATATCAAAAAATTGCTCAAAAGGCGAAAAATCCACAAGAATTTTTTTGGCAAAATTTTAATCATGATTTGATGCATGAATTATTTCATGTTGCTAGTAGCAAACAATTTGATAATCATTTTATTTGTGGCTTTGATTATAGACCAGCCACTCATAGTTATGAAGAAAATCGTGGACTAACAGAAGGGTTTACCGAAATACTAGCTTGCTATGCTGTACCGATTGAAAATGAATTTGCTTGTGCATATTACATTGAAGAATTAATTATTAATCAGTTAATGGTAGTTATTGGCCCAGAAGTAATGCTTGACTCTTACTTTAATAACTCAGGAATTAAAAATATGGCCGAAAAATTATGTGAATTTGATCCGGATTTTGAAGCTGCTTTAAATTTATTTGAATTAATTGAAGTTAATTTTAATTTAGATAAGGATTCTCCTAGTAATGTATTAGCCCAAATAGAAATAACAATCTTATATTATTTTGAGGAAAAAATAGAAAAGGATATTTTAAATGGCGTTAGCAAAGATGATATTTTAAAATCTATTGAAGATTATAAAAGATTTTTAGTAACTAGAGATATTTTGAACATTCGGCAAGAAAATACGCGAAAATATGATGGTATTGAAGGAGTGCTTAAAAATTTTTATCAATTTGAAAGTGATGTAAGAGAAAGATTAGAGAGTAGAAAAGTTTAAAATATGATATAATTTAGAAGAAAAGGGAAAGATATTAATAGATTTACTTGAAGTGGTGAAGCATATGTTAGAGGAAAAATTAAAATTAGTACCCCATCTACCTGGTAGTTATCAAATGCGGGATAAAAATGGTATAGTTATTTATGTGGGTAAAGCTAAAGATTTATATAAAAGAGTAAATAGTTATTTTAAAGGAACTGTTACGGGTAAAACTAGAAAAATGGTTTCGGAAGTAGTTGATTTTACTTATATTGTAACTGGTTCAGAAACCGAAGCTTTTATAACAGAAATAAATTTAATCAAAGAATATAATCCTAAATATAATATTTTACTTAAAGATGATAAAAGTTATCCTTATATTGAATATATCTCAAAACCTTACCCCAAAGTAAAAGTAGCAAGATATCTAAATATTAAAAGAAGAGATAAAAAATTAATATTTGGGCCATATCCTAATGCTTATGCGGCAAGAAGAATAGTTAAATTAATTAATCGTTTGTATCCTTTAAAAAAATGTGAAGGGATGCCGAAACAAGTATGTTTATATTATCATATCGGGGAATGTCTTGGTTATTGCACGAAAAATGTTGACCCGGATAAACTAAAAGCCATGGAAGAAGAAATTTTAGGATTCTTACGAGGTAATGATAAAATTTTAAAAAATAAAATAATGGAAAAAATTAAAGTTTATTCAGATTCTCTTAATTATGAAATGGCGAAGGAACTCACTGAAGAACTTCACTATATCAATGTCGTATTAGATAAACAAAAAGTAGAATTGCATGATTTTGTTAACAGAGATATTATTGGGGCATATTTAGATAAAGGTCACATTGGTATAAATATCTTATTTATCAGAAACAATAAATTAATTGGTAGTCATAATGAAATATTAACAATTAAAATAGATCCGGAAGAAGAATTAAATTATTATATAATGAATTTTTATACTAAACATGAAATACCTAAAGAAATAATTGTTAGTAATGATATATTTAGGGATATTTTAAGTGATTTAATTAATACTTCTTTTGTAATACCAGAAAAAGGAATAAAGAAGAAATTGCTAGGGATGGCTGAGACTAATGCGAAGATTTATTTAGAAAATGAAATTACGAGAGTAGAAAGAGAAGAGTTAAGAACAGTTGATGCTAATGAAAATTTAAGAGAACTTCTTAATCTAGATAATTTAAGAAGAATCGATGCTTTTGATAACTCGAATCTTTTTGGATCCTATTCTGTAAGTGGGATGGTTGTCTTTAAAGAAGGTGTACCTTATAAAAAAGATTATCGAAAATATAAAGTAAGTGTAGATAAAAATGATGATTATAATACGATGAAAGAAGTCATTTATAGAAGGTACTACAGGGCTTTACTTGAAAAAACAGAATTACCTGATTTAATTATTGTAGATGGCGGTATTAATCAAATTAATGCTTGCTTAGATACCTTAAATAGTTTAAATTTACATATTAAAGTAGTGGGTTTAAAGAAAAATGATAAGCATAGAACGAATGAACTAATTGATGGTGATACTTATCAAATTATTGAACTCGATAAAGATAGTAATATATTCCATTATTTAACGCGTATTCAAGATGAAGTCCATAGATTTACCATTACCTATCATAAAACTTTGAGAAGTAAAGGAAGTATTAGTAGTATCTTAGATAATATTGAGGGTATCGGAAGTGTTAGAAAAAAAGAATTAATTAAAAAGTATGGTAATATAAATAATATTAAAAATGCTAGTATTGAAGAGTTATCACAAATTATACCAGAAGGGGTTGCTGTTGAACTTAAAAAATATTTAGAAGAAAAAGATAATGCTAAAAAGGAATTAAAATAAAGAATATGTTAATTATTGCAAATTTTATCAAAGAGTGTTATAAAAAACATAAAGGAAATATTAGAAAAATTATTTAAACTTACTATGGTAAGTTTAATGCCAAATTAGTTTAATGGTAAAACAAGGCACTCGTAATGCTTAGCTGTGAGTTCGATTCTCGCATTTGGCACCACTTTAGTTAATTACTCCATAGATGTGGAGTTTTTTTAAAATTAAGTTGTGTTAAACAAAATGACTGATAATTAGTTATGATATTCAGCATAAGCAATATTCAAATCAATGGGCATAG
>CANQDM010000046.1 GCA_947591505.1 uncultured Bacilli bacterium
ATTTGAGTTTAGGTTTTTTATGAAAATTTTAATAAAATTATAATCATTTGTAATATTATATGAAAATTATTGCTTTTTTTATAAAATTTAATCACGCCAAAAATTTGACACCTTAAAATGTCATTTTTAAGTTAATTCAAAATTTTTATTTTTACAGTTTTAATTGTAATTGTTTTTCATGTACTTTAATTTCTATATTTTGCCAACTCTTTATTCCTTCATGAGCACTTTCTAATATCTTTTTTATTCCTTTTGCTATTTGTCCTAACCAAACTATCGCTTTCTCTTTTAATGATTTTGATGCATATATTATCTTTATTGTTAATAATTTCTTATTTATTTTATCTGCAAGTATTGCTATATGTCCTAAATGTATTGTAAGCATCATATTTAAATTATTCATACTCTCTAATGTTCTTACTCTCATATTTTCAAAATCATATTCTTGCTTTTTCCCTCGAAAATGTTCTTCTATTTTCCATCTTGATAAATATAATCTTGCTACTTTTATTACATCTTCTTTTGTATTAATTTCTATATTTGTTAGTAATTTCATTGGATGTTCTTCACTTAAGCCATATACTATTACTAATGTATATTCTTTTTTATTATATGGTAATGTTGCTTTTGTATAACTTAACATTACCTCTGTTTCTTCATTTTCATCAAATAATAATTTCATTGTTATTTTACCTTTTCTTCTTTTGGCTACTTCTTCTACATTCTTCTTTTTCCCTTTAAATAAAAGTGTTCTATTATCATTTAATCTTACTACAAATTTTCTATTTCCTTTACTCATATATGCATATATTTTATTATCATCATATCCTCGATCAAATATCCCTGTAAATTTATCACTAGCTACTTCTTCAACTGCTTTTATACTTTCTAATGTATATTCATTTTTACTTTTAAAATCTTTGCTTTTACACGAATATATTTTGCTATATACACTTATCGGCTGCTTTTCATTTTTTGTTAATACTACTGCTTCACAAATATGATAGCCATTTACTATTTTTTTATCTTGGCTTGATGCATCTATTACTCGGTCTAAATCTTCTAATTTTTTACTATGTTCTTTATTTATATCACTATCATCTAATAACGCAATTACGTTATCTTTATCTATATTCCTTTTTACTTCTTCTATATAATTAGTCCATATTTGTTCTTTTTCTTCTTGATACATTTTAGCTAAATTATCACATAATCTTTCTATTGTGTAACCAATTTTTATTTCTTCATCTAATGCTCTTGCTATCTCAGAAATTAAACAGCTTCCTCCTTTTGCTAGTCCATATTGCATATCTAGTACAAATTTTGATGTACTTTTGTTAAGATTATTTGTAATTTTTTGTGAAAATTTATAAATTTCTCTTTTCATTTCATATGTATTCATTGTAAAATAATTCATAGGGAAACACCTCCATATTTTTGTTTACTATGATGTTTTATTTTTACAACTTTATTATACTAAACAAATTGGATGTTTTCCTTATTTTTGTATAAAAAAGATGAAAAAGTTATTAACATTTTCATCTTTTTTCTTGTCAAGTATTATTTTTACCTAAACTCAAATTTTCTATTCTAGTTAATTAGTTTAAAGGTAATGTTACTAAAATACTTGTATAACCATTATTACTGGTAGCTTCTATCCTTCCATTATGGAGTTCCACTATTTCTTTAGCAATAGCAAGACCTAAACCACTACCACCAGTTTTAGTATTTCTCGAATAATCTACCCGATAAAATTTTTCAAATATTTTATTTAATTTATGTTCTGGTATTATTCCTTTATTAGTAACAGTAATAAAAGTATTAATATCATCTTTATTTATTTTTATAGTAATATCTTTATCTGTACTATAATAAATTGCATTCTTTATTAAATTATTAAATACTCTACCTAATTTATCTGAATCTCCCATTAAATTAATTTCATCTTGATATTCTAAATTAATTTCTTTATTATTTTCTTTTAAGATAGGATAAAAATCATAAATTATTTGTTCTAACATCATATTTAAATTTAACTCTTCTTTATTTATTACAATAGTTTCACTATTAAATCTAGCTATATCAAATAATTCATTAATTAAATCTTCTAATTTATAAGCTTTATCTAAAGTTGTTTTAATATATTTAGATTGTTTATCTTTTGGCATATCATTAATTTCATCTAAAAGTGATAAATAACCAATAATAGATGTAAGAGGTGTTTTTAAATCATGAGCTAAATAAACAATTAAATCATTTTTCTTTTGTTCATTTTCTCTTGCTAATCTTTCATTTTTCTCTGATTCTCTTTTTAACTTATTTAACTTTTGTTCTAATTCTTCTAACTCTTTTGGTAATGTTATATAATCTATATCACTAGCATATAAATCATTGATTGAACTCGTTAAAGCAGAATTAAATTTAAAAAATTTATATATAACATAAATTAGAATACTTATAATACCTATAGTCCAGATAACAAAACCAATTAAAAATAATAAATTATTATTTAGATAATTTTGCTTTAAACTATAATAAATATCTGGTGATATATCATATACCCATTGAAAATCTGCAATAGTAAAATATAAATTAAATAGAAAATATAATAATACTAACATGATAGTCCAGATAAGAGCTAAAGCAATACTTTTATTAATAATCTTTTTTAAACCATTATTTTTCAATTTTATAACCTACTCCCCATACTGTAATAATATATTTAGCTCTTTTACCTGTATCATACATTTTTTCTCTTAAATGTCTTATATGAACCATAATAGTATTATTATCACTAGCATAATATTTTTCTTGCCAAACTTCTTTAAATAAATCTTCTGTTCTTACAACATTACCCCGGTTTAAACATAAATACCACATAATAGCAAATTCCGTTGGCGTAAGTTCTATTTTTTCTTCATTAAAATAAAATTCATGAGTATCATTATTTATTAAAATATTGCGAAAATCAATAACATTATCAGTTACTTTATCTTGATTATATTTCGTATATCTTCTAATTTGGGCTTTAACTCTGGCTACTAATTCTAAGGGTTGAAAAGGTTTAGTTATATAATCATCAGCTCCTAGAGTAAGACCACTTATTTTATCTATTTCTTCTACTTTAGCAGTTACAAAAATAATGGGAAAATTATATTTCTCGCGAATTTTTTGACATAGAGAAAAACCATCAACATCTGGCATCATTACATCTAAAATAGCTAAATCAATATTAACATTTTCTAAAGTATTTAAGATATCTTTACTTTCATAAAATTTATATACTTTAAAGCCTTCATTTTGCAAATATATTTCGATTAAATCCGCAATGGCTTTTTCATCATCAACAACTAGTATATTCATTAGTATAGTTCCCATAAATTTTTAATTTGGTCTTTAAGACGATCGAATTCCCATAACATATTACTACGCAACAAACTATTTGGATCATTTACTTTAAACTTACCATTTTCTACTCCTGTAACAACAATATAATGACCATTAATAGTAAAATCACCTTTTCGTAAATTTAAAATAATATAGTGGCCATTATTTAAAACATTTTTCATACTACTTTCAGATAATGGTAGTTCATTTACTTTTAGACCATAATCTTTAGCCCCTTCTCTTATTAAATCCCAAGTCGTACCAGAATTTTCTACATAGTAACCTTTTTCTTCGGCAAGTTTTGCTACTTTATAAGGAGTTACTGTCTTATCTTTTTTTAAAGCCACTACTACCATAGATAGAGATGTTGGACCACAACCACTTACAGCAATACTACTGGTGCCATAACTTCCATATCCCCATCTTTCATCCCATTGAAATAATCTTGGCATATCACCTTCATAGTCACCAACATCTTCACTATAAACTTTACCTTTTTTACTAGGATAATCGATAACAAAAGGAGTAAGTTCAATATTCATAGATAAAGACATTAATAATTTTTCCGGATATTCATCATAATTTTTAATTATTTTTTTAATTCTCGTATCTAACTTACTAAATTCATTTAATCTTTTTAAAATAAATGGTTTTACATCTTTATCTTTATCATCTTTATTAAAGGCATCTTCATCATAATATTGTAAAACTGATACATCATCATAAGTTTTATTAGAAACATCATAATCATCAAATATTATTTCTTCTCCAGTATCATCTACACTATTATCATTATTATTTATTTCACTATTTTGATTATTATCTTTAACATCATCTTTCTTAAATATTTTATCTTTACCTATAAATATTAAAGCAATAATAGCTATAACTATTACTAAAACAATTAAAACTTTATTTAAATTTTTATTTTTTCTCTTTTTCATAACATATCACTCTTTAATAATATCACAAATAAATAAAAAATTATTAATTAATTCTTATTAAAAACTTAATATTTACTTAAATTAGTAAAATAGAGATAACATCTTGATAATTTATAACCATTTGTAGTATACTAAATGTATAGGAAATGTGTATTCACATCGCCTTATGTTTTTGGCTGATGCTAACGGACTAGTAGAAACCCTATTAGACCGCAGGCATCTTTTTCAATTAAAGCATATATAATATACAATAACATCCAAATAATTAGTAACAAGATCTTGTTCCAAGTTCTCGCTTTCATTAACCATCACCGCCCTTTCTTGGAAACCAAAACCCCCAAAAAAGTTAAATTAAGGCGATGCCCATCACAATTCCATAAGAATCTATTATATATAGATCTTTTTATTTGTCTATAACTTCGACAAAACTTCTAAAAATTATACACAAAAAAACTTTGGTTATATCTTAAATCAAAGTTTTTTTAATTAATTTTGCTCACAATTAGAAAGTTCTTCTTCTAATTCATATATTCTATTTTCATAATAACTTATTTCATCATCTCTATCTTTTTGTTTTTGATAATATTTATTTTCATTATCTTGTAACTTTTGAATATTTTCTTTACTTGCATAAATAGTTAATTTTTGAATATCACTATTAATATCAAGTATTTCTTTATTATTAAGTTTATCGATAAAATCTCTTATAACTACCATTGGATTACCAATGCTACTATATAAATGAATTATATTATTACTTTCATAATATTCAATATCATATATTTTATAAACACTAGAGTCTACTATGATATTATCAATATCTTTTTCGATATAAGTAATATTATCATCTGCAACAAAAGATTCAAAGAATAAATTATCAGTCATCTCAAATTCTAATTGTTCACTTTTTAACATACCATCTAAATTCTTAACAACATTAAAATCAAGAATACTTACACCTAAAAGACCACAACTAAGACCAAAGGTAATTAAAGCTATGATAAAACCCCAGATTAATTTCTTTTTATCACTTTGTCTATTAAAGATAAAATTTAATAAGACTAAAATTAGAATAATATTAATAATACCTGATGAAATAATAAGACCTAATAAACTCGTAAAAAATAGACCAGTTTTATAAAGTAAGAAAGTAAAACCTAAAGTAGCAAGTAACATAATTAAAGTAAGACATAAACCAAAAGCAATACATATACTAAAGAATTTAATAAAATAAATAATGCATTTAAATAGACCATTAATAAATTTATATTCACTATGTTTTGGATCGCGAATAATTATTTTATGCTTATCTTCATATTTAATTTCATTTTTATTTTCTATTTCTTTTGCTTGTATTTCTTTTGTAATTACTTCTTCTTTTTCTCCTACCTCTTTATTATAATAATCCAAATATCTTGTCTTAAATATATGAATAAAAATAATTATGGCAACAACGATAAAAAAGATAAGTACTAAAGCATTAAGTAAAGATACAATAAAAGTATATATTTGATATGGTAAGAAATTAAATAAACTAATAAAGATATAATTACTAAAACAATAAATAATACCCACTATAAAGCATAAAACCAAACCAATAATAAGTTCTTCTAATAAACATTTAATTTTACTTTTAAAAGTCATATTACTAAATAAATTAACAGTATCTGTAATAAATTTTAAAAAATCATCAATATATTTATTTAAGTTTTTCTTGGCATTTTCTTCTCCCTTAATTTCTTTAATATCTTTGTGTAATAAATCATCAATATTTAAATTAAATAAATCACATAGAGCAAGAATTTTATCCATTTCAGGATAGGCACTGGCAGATTCCCATTTAGATATGGCTTGACGAGATACTCCTAATTTTTCTGCTAAATCTTCTTGACTTAAATTATTTTCTTTTCTAATCTTGCGTAAATTTTCAGCAAAATTATTATTCATACTTTTTCTCCTTTCCAAGATGATTGTATGATTTCTACCAGTTGCAAACTATCACTTTTGAGTTGTTTTTTGTTGAAATTTGGTTGCATTTACTCTAATTTAATAAATTTTTAATAAATTTAATATAAATACTTATTAAATTACTTGTTTTACTTTCATAAATAGTATCTTTAGCTAAAGTAATATTATCGGTAATTATATTATCAACATTGAGTTCCACCATTTTACTAATACTTTCTTTCGTATTAACCGTCCAAGCATAAATTTCTTTACCACTATTATGTACTCTACCCACTAAAGTTTTAGTTATACTAGATGCTTCAATACTAAAACTATCAGCCTTATTTAAATCAGTTATATCACCATAGGCAAGACTCATTACATAGACAGTTTTAATATCTTTATCATATTTCTTAACATTTTCTAATACTTCATATACTTGCGATGTAATAACACAATTTTTAGCATAATCGTAATTATTTACAATATCAATAACATTTTTTTCAAAATCTTTTTCATGACCAGTTGGTTTTAATTCAATATTTAATTTAATATTATTATTTTTTGCAAATTCTACTACTTCACTAAATAATGGAATTCTTTCATTTTTAAAATCACTAGAGAAGAAACTACCAGCATCTAAATCTTTGATTTCATCATAAGTAACTGTCCAAGTATTTTTATTAACACCTGTTGTTCTTTTTAAATTAGTATCATGCATAACAATAATATTGCCATCTTTAGTTTGTTGCACATCTAGTTCAATCCAATCAGCACCCTTTTCTTTAGCACCCCGAAAGGCACTCATGGTATTTTCGGGATTATCTACTGATGCACCCCGGTGGGCAGTTACTTCCATTGTTCTTATATATTCTACATTTAAATCATATTTACCATTAATAATGGAATAAGTAAATAAAGTAGCACTACCAATTACTAAAATAATAACAGCATATTTAAAGATATTAAATTTCTTCTTAATTTGGATTTGTTCTTTTTGTTTAGTTTTAATATGAATAACCTTCTCATTTATTTTATCTTTATGATGATAATATAGAATACTTATTAAAGCATAACTAAATGGAGTTGCTAAAAGCATAATTATAATAAAAGAAATAGCAATAATTAACCAAATTATCGTAATAGATAAATTACCTAAGATATTTACACTACCAGCAAGTTTATAGATAGCCATAATTAGAAAAATACTTAAAATAATAAATAGAACATAAACTAAGCCAAAAACTATTTGACTAATCGTAATTCTTAAAAAATCTTTTAATTTATTTTTCTTACTTAATTTAATACTTCTTTTTCTTGCCTCTTTAAAATTACAATCTTCTAAAACAAAATAATGTAAAACAAATAACCAACGAAATAAAATAACTGCTAAAATTAAAATAGCAAAATAATATACAATAGTAAGAAAGGTATTATGCATTATAAAGTCTGTAATAAATTCTGGTATAGAAATGGTCGAAATAAAACTAGAAGATATACCAATATTTAAAAAAGGTATTAAAAAGATAATTAAAAATGGTAAGAAAATATTTTTTAACTTAAATACCTTCTTTGATTTTTCGATTGCTTTAATAAAAGATTCTTTAATTGTAATTTTTTGCTTTTGATAAGATGAATCTAATATAATGATAATAGTACTTATATCTATTAAAGTATAATATGTTATGATAATAATTAATAAAATTAAAAATAAAATAGATAAAGGTTTAGTTAAAAAAGCAAAGAAATTTTCAAATGTCAAATAACTAAAACCACTTATCTTAGTTATAAAATGAAATATACTTAAAAATAAAGGAACAAATATTAAAACTGATATTAATTTGTATAAAAGTTCAAATCCTAGTAATGTTTTAATATTATAACCTAAGATATTTTTTAATTTTTTACGCATAATTATTATCTTCTTTCTTTTTCAAATATTATAACACTTATTATAAATAATTGTCGGAAAACTTTATTTAAGTTATAATAATACTAGGTGAATAATATGATTAAGCTAAAAGAAAAAGGATCTTTAATTGTTATCTCTGCTCCAAGTGGAGCTGGTAAAGGAACGATAATTAGTGAACTACTAAAACGGGATAATAAAGGAAGATGGTTATCAGTATCTACAACATCAAGAAAAATTAGAACTAATGATATTCCAGGAGTTACTTATAATTTTGTCACAGAAGAAGAATTTAAGACAAAAATTAAAGAAGATTATTTTTTAGAATATACTAATTATTCTGGTAATTATTATGGTACACCAAAAGAATATATCAATGAAAAATTAAATAAAGGCATTGATGTTATTTTAGAAATCGAAATTGAAGGTGCTAGTAATGTTAAGAAAATATTTCCTGAAGCAATAAGTATATTCATTTTGCCACCTTCTTTAAAAGAACTTGTTAGAAGACTTAAAAAAAGAGGTACAGATTCTGATGAAAAAATAATTGAAAGATTTAAAAAGGCTTATCAAGAAATTAACGAAGTAACAAAATATAATTATGTAGTAGTTAATGATAATGTTGAAGATGCCGTAAGTAAAGTTGAAGCTATTATCAAAGCTGAAAAATGTCGCGTTGATAAAATTGAAGAAGTAATAATAGACACTAAAGAAGAAGAAATTAACCAACTTTTAATGGATGAAAAATTTAGAAATGATGACTAAAAAATACCGCTTTAAAGCGATATTTTTATTTTGGATTAATTATTGTTCACTTAGTTTATCTAATAAATCTTTATTTATTGTTTGTTTATCATTTGTACTTTTAACTAAAGTAAATTTTATATTAGAATTTTTAATTGCATCCCATTTATAACTAAAATCTTCTGGTATTTCTAGCATAATATACGAAACTTTATCATCTTCTTTAACTATATTACCAGCATTATCTCTAGTTTGCATTACTCTAACACGACTTATAAGTAATTCATTATCAACTAGAATATCTACATATTTAATATTATCTTGATTAATAAATATATCTTCTACTAAATCTTCTTTTCTTATAGTAGTAAGAGTCATATTTTTTTGTATTTCATTTAATCTTGCTATTTCTTCTCTATTTTTAGCATTAACAAAATAGAATATTAAAACACTACTTAAAAGTATTATTATTAAAGCAAAGATAATTATTTTAAATAATTTATGATTTTTCATTTTTTTAGTTACATCTTGAATCATTTTATTATCACCTTTAATTAAAATGTCTAAAGAAATATTAAACTTGTCGCTTATTTTGACAAGCATCTCAATATCTGGGTAACTTTTCTCATTTTCCCAACTAGATACTGTTTGTCTAGTTACATTAAAAATTTCTGAAAAGTCTTCTTGTGACATTTTATTTTCCTTTCTCAATTTTAAAATTTGTTTACCCAGACTCATAAGTATCCTCCTTTCAACAGACATTGTATTATTAAAGTTTTGTTTAATCTAGCAAATTATCTTGACATTTACTTAATTTTTAGCAAAGATTCTTTGCACTCCTATAGTATAAACTAAATACTACAAAAGAAAAAGCACTAAAAAATTAGTAATTATTTAATTAATTTTTTGTAATTCTTTATTTGAACTTGGTCTATACATATATATATTTAAAATCTTTTCACTTTCCAAAAGCCCGATTAAAGTGATATCATTTTCAACAATAAAAGTTTCTATAATAAAATGATTTTTGTCGATTTTCTTTAACGAAAGAAAAAGATATATTAAATGATTTTGCCAAACAGCTTTTTTAACTAAGCCTATATTTCCCTTTAAGTTACTTTTTCTTACAAGATTATTTTTATTAATAATTTTTAAATCAATATTTTTGGTAATTGTATTTATAAACATTGGCAAATATTCAATTCTATTTTTTATCTTATCAACATCAATATTATGATTTTTAATTATTAATTTTTTTAAATTATTCCAAGTAATATTTCCATCTTTTATTTTCTCAAAACCATTTAGTCCTTTATATTTAATTTTATTTCTTTTATTAAAAGCATATTGCATACCAATTATATGTGGAAAAGAACTATTTTTAAATTTAAGTTGTGTTAAACAAAATGACTGATAAATAAAAACATGATATAATAGATATGCCAAATAAAAATTGTAGAAAGGAAGTATCCTTAATCAGCTAGTTCATCTACAGTTTTTATTTGG
>CANQDM010000047.1 GCA_947591505.1 uncultured Bacilli bacterium
CACAACAAATATATCGTAAACTGGTCAGAGTTGGAAGACAGCAGCCACATCGATCCCTATTTGTGTGTGCTTTTTTAATGGAGATAGTGATATGAATAACAATATAAATAAATATATGCAAATTGCTTATAATGAAGCAATTAAAGCTTATAAAAAAAATGAAATACCAGTTGGGGCACTAATTGTTAAAGAAAATAAAATTATAGCAAAATCACACAATAATAGACAATATAAGTATAATGTTCTAGGACACGCTGAAATAAATGCAATATTAAAGGCTGAAAAGAAAAATAAAGATTGGCGTTTAGATGGTTGTACAATGTATGTTACTTTAGCGCCATGCTATATGTGTCAAATGATAATAAATGAATCAAGAATAGATAAAGTATACTATTTATTAGATCAAAAAAATAAAATGAACAAAGAAAACATTATACAAACAAATGATTGTAAACAAATAAAAAAAGAATATCAAAAAATAGTTGATGATTTTTTTGAAAAATTAAGAGATTAACTTTAAAAATAGACATAAAATTGGTATAATTAAAGATGAAAGGAAAACATCATGAATTATAAGGTTTTATATCGTAAATATCGTCCAAGTGACTTTGAAAATATAGTTGGTCAAGATTATATTATTAAAACTTTAAAAAATTCTATTAAAAATGGAAGTATTTCGCATGCATATATATTTTCTGGTCCAAGAGGTACAGGTAAAACTAGTACAGCCAAAGTATTTGCTAAAGCAATTAACTGTTTAAATTCTAAAGATGGGGACCCTTGTGGTGAATGTGATTTTTGCCGTAATTTTGCGGAAAATCCTGATATTATTGAAATAGATGCAGCATCAAATAATGGTGTGGATGAAATAAGAACTTTAATTGATAATGTTAAGCTTACCCCAACAAATGGTAAATACAAAGTGTATATTATTGATGAAGTACATATGTTATCAACTAGTGCTTTTAATGCTTTACTTTTAACATTAGAAGAACCACCAGCTCATTCAATCTTTATTTTAGCCACTACTAATATTGAAAATGTACCAATAACCATATTATCAAGATGTCAAAGGTTTGACTTTCAAAAGATTAAAATTGATGACATTGTTGATAGATTAAAAATAGTATGTGAAAAAGAAAATATTGATATTGAAGATGAAGCATTACAAGAAATTGCAGAGCTTTCTGATGGTGGAATGCGTGATTCCTTAAGTTTACTCGATCAATTATCCAAAAATGGGCAAAAAATAACTTTAGAATTAATTGAAAAACAAATAAAGACAATATCACAAAAAAGTATAAATGACTTTTTAAATACAGTAGAAGATAATGATTTTAATAAGTGCTTAGAAATAATTAATGATTATCGAATGAGAGCGGTTGATTATAAAACACTTATAAAAAAAATAATTACAATTGCCAGTAAAAAAGCAAAAAATATAAAATTAAATGGAAGAAATCAAAGATTAACTGATACTGATTATAAAAATTTAGTTTTAAAATTAGCTGAAAGTTTAACCAAAATAAATATTAATGTCGATGCTTATACAATATTAGAAATGTATTTATTAGATTTTTTTGAAACAAATAATAGTAAACAAAATGTTGAAAAAGAAGATTCTAAAGAAAAAACTACAGTAATTGATCAACCAAAAGAAATTAAAGAAGAAACAATTGAAGAAAAAATTACAGGTGTAGAAGTTAAAATAGACAATTCATTGATTGATATAAGAATAAATAATTGTTTTGTGGGAGCGCAAAAAAAATATTTAGAAGATGCAAAGAATGATATAAATAATTATTCTTCATCAATAAATATAAATGGTAAAATAAAAGCAATAATGCTAGATAGTACTGTAGTCGCGGCTTCTGATACAAATTTAATTCTAACTTGCAAAAATGAACATAATATAGATACTGCTAATAATATGCTTAGCACAATAGAAGAATCTATTCAAAATGAAATAAATAAACAATATAAATTAATATTTATTTCAGAAAGTAGATGGCAAAAAGAAAAAGAAAAGTATATCGTAAATATTAAAAATAAAGTACAATATAAGTTGATGGATGAAGTAGTAAAAGAAGTAGATGATAACATTGCTATCAATGATGTATTTGATAAAAGTAAAGTAGAGATAATTTAAGGAGGTGAAATGTTATGAATATGCAAAATTTAATGGCTCAAGCGCAAAGAATGCAAAGAGATATAACTGCTAAAAAAGAAGAATTAGAAAAGATGGAGTTTACTGGTAAATCTGAATGGGTTGAAGTAGTATTTACTGGTGGAAAAGTAATTAAAAGTGTAAAAATTATCAAAGAAGGAACAATTACTGATGATGATAAAGAGATTTTAGAAGATATGATTCAAATTGCAACTAAGGATGCTTTTAGTCAAATTAATAAGGCAATGACTGAAAAATTAGGTCAATATGCTGGAGCATTGGATGGTTTGATGTAATATGATATATCCTAGTTTGTTACAAAAATTGATTGATTTTTATAAAAAAATGCCAGGCGTTGGTGATAAATCAGCTGAAAGAATGGCATTAGCAACTTTAGATTTACCAGAAAATGAAATCAAAGAATTCTCAAAAAATATTGTTGATTCTAAAATTAAGTTAAAAAATTGCCAAATATGTGGTAATTTAACGGAAAATGATATATGTGATATTTGTAGTAATCCTAATCGTGATAAGAATCTAATTTGTGTAATTGAAGATTATAAAAGTGTATTTTCGTTTGAAAAGGTGGGAAATTACAAAGGTGTATATCATGTGCTTAATGGTCTTATTTCCCCAATGGATAGTGTAGGACCTGAAGATATTAATATATCATCACTGGTAAAAAGAGTAGATAGTTTAAAAAATCCTGAATTAATACTAGCACTAAAATCATCAATTGAAGGAGAAACTACTACTTTGTATATTAAAAAGATATTTGAAGATAAAGATGTAACGATATCAAGATTATCTTATGGTATTCCAATGGGTGCCGAAATAGATTATTTAGATATTATTACATTAGATAAAGCATTAGAAGATCGTAAAAAAATATCCGAATAAAATATTTCCCGGGAAATATAATTTAGTGGGTGATATTTTTGATGAATAAATTAGGTACTGTCTTAAAAAGAATAATTTTTGCTTTTGGTATTATTTATGGTATTGACGTTATGCTTAAAAATGTTGGTGTATATTTACCTATAAATATTCTTACAATTGGTATTACTTCTTTTTTAGGAGTACCTGGTTTAATGTCATTATTTGCGATCCTCTATATTATTAATTAGGAGGTTTATGCTTGTAAGTAGTGAGTTAGAAAATCTAATTGCCTATTATCATGAAAAAAAATTAGCTCATGCTTATTTAATTTCAACTAATAATGTGCAAAAATGTCATGAAGTTCTTATAAATGTTATTAAGAACATTTTTTGCGTTCAAGAGTATAGTGATAATTGTAATAAATGCTCTTTATGTCATTTAATTGATTTAAATAATTTGCCAAGTTTAAAAGTAATTGTCCCTGATGGATCTTTTATAAAAAAAGAACAAATCTTAGAATTGAAACACTTATTTTCGAGAGATTCTCAATATACTAAAGATTCTATTTATATCATTGAGAATGCTGAGAAAATGAATAAAGAATCAGCTAATACAATGCTTAAATTCTTAGAAGAGCCAGAAGGTAATGTTATTGGTTTCTTCATCACAAATAATAAAGATAATGTGATGTTAACTATCAAAAGTCGTTGCCAAATAATCGAGTGTGATTTTGAAAATACTGTAAATGAAGAATTTAATTTATCGGAAAGTGAATATCAAGAACATTTAGATTTATTAGAAAAATATCTAAAAAATGTCGAAAATAATGCAAAAGAATCAATTTTAAATAACGAAATTTTACGTGATTTAGAGAAAGATGATATCAAGAAAAATTTACAATTGTGTTTAGCTATTTATCAAAAAGAATTAAATAGTCGTTTTAATAGTGATATAATTAAAGAAGAAAGATTTAGTTTCTTAAATAATTTATCTATCAATAATTTAAAAAAGAAAGTAAATCTACTAATAAACCTCTTAACGGAAATGCAATACAATGTTAATGTTAATTTGTTACTTGATAAAATGGTATTAGAAATGGAAGGTATCAATAATGAAACTTTATAGTGTTATATTTAAGAATAATGGTAAAAGTTATTATTTCAATGGTGAAGATAATTTAAAAGTAAATGATTATGTTATTGTGGAAACTGAAAAAGGTGAACAATATGGTAAAATTAACAATTTAGTTAATGAAACACCAAATGAAGATAAATATAAAAATATTATCAGAATTGCTACAAAAGATGATGAAAAAAATTATCAAGATTTACTTAAAGAAAGTAGTGAAGCTTTAGATAAATGCAAAGATTTAGTAAAAAAATTAGAATTAAATATGAATGTTATTAATGCTGATTTTAACTTTGATCGTTCCCAACTATTATTTACTTTTACATCTGATGAGCGAGTAGATTTCCGTGAACTTGCAAGAAAACTAGCTGGAATCTATCACACTAGAATTGAACTACGCCAAATTGGTGCACGTGATAAAGCAAAAGAAGTAGATGGTGTTGGTGTTTGTGGACAAAGACTTTGTTGTGCTAGATTTTTAAATCACATTGATGCTATTTCGATGAATATGGCTAAAAATCAAAATTTAGCCTTAAATCCTTCTAAAATTAATGGCGTTTGTGGCAGACTCCTATGTTGTTTGCAATATGAAGATGAAAATTATTTAGAATGTAGTAAAGGCTTACCTTTAGTGGGTGACGAAATAAATACCCCAAGTGGGAAAGGTAATGTTGTAAGTGTTGATATCTTAAATCGTAAATGTAAAGTTTTAGTAGGTAGTAATAAAGAAGAAATAGATTTTAATAAAAATGAAAAACGTAGTTTTAAATGATTTATTTGATTATGATAATTTAAAAATATATCAATATAATGATGGTTTTAAGTTTTCTCTAGATTCTATTTTACTGGCTGAATATGTCAAAATAACAAATAAAACTACTAGTATTTTAGATTTATGTACTGGAAATGCTTCCATACCATTAATATTATCTACTAAAACAAACGCTTTAATTGATGCTTTTGAAATTCAAAAGGATATTTTTAATCTTGCTATTGAAAGTGTTAAATATAATAAAAAGAATGAGCAAATTACTGTCTATAATGCTGATGTTAAAGAAATTAATAATTACTTAAATCATAAAAAATATGATATAATTACTTGTAATCCCCCATATTTTAAAGTTAAAAATAATGGGTATTTAAATGAAACAGAGAAACTAGCTATTGCAAGACACGAGTTAAAAGTTACTTTAGATGATATTTTTAAAATAGCCAGTGATCATTTAAATACAAAGGGAGAATTTTATTTAGTACATCGCACTGATAGACTAGATGAAATTATAATATTTGGTAGTAAATATAAATTAAATGTTAAAAATATTTGCCTTATTAAAACAAAAGAGGATAGTAGTCCATATTTACTTTTAGTAAGAGCAATTAAAGATTCATCTTTAGGAGTAAAAATAAATAATCCAGTATGTATTCAAAATTTAACTACCTATCAAAATCTATTTAAGGAGGAGTTATGAAGTTAGTTGTGGGTCTAGGTAATCCTGGTCGTGAATATAAAAATACAAGACATAATGTGGGATTTTCCGTTATTGATAATTATTTAGGTAAAGTTGATTGGAAAACTAAAATGGAGTCATATTTCTACAGTACTGATGTAAGTGGTGAACAAGTCATATTTATGAAACCATTAACTTATATGAATTTATCCGGTCTTGCTGTTAGTAAAGTAGTAAATTTTTATAAATTAGATATGGCTGATATTTTAATTATTCATGATGATTTAGATTTACCAGTGGGAACTTTTAGAATTAAGAAAAATAGTTCATCTGGTGGTCATAATGGTATTAAATCAATAATCTCTGAATTAAATAGTGAAGAATTTGGCAGATTAAAAGTAGGTATTGGTCATAATAAATTGATGCCAACTGATAAATATGTTCTAGCCAAAATTCCAAAAGAAGAATTAAATGAAATCATAAAAAATTATGATATCTTTAATGAAATAATTGATGAATTTATTAAATCAGGTATAGATAAAGTTATAGAAAATTATAATAAAAAATAGGTGAAATATGAATTTAAGCGATTACTTTAACTTTACAAAAGAAAATATTACATATGGGTTAACAAATGAGTTAATCGCTTTTTACATTGATGAATTATTTAAAAATAAGAATAAAAATATTATCTTAGTAACATCTAACTTATATGAAAGTAACAAATTATATAACATAATTAAAAATCATAATGATAATTGTGAATTATTCCCAATGGATGATTTTATAACCTCAAAAGTAGTAGCAATGTCACCTGAATTTAGTTTAGGTAGACTTAATGTTTTAGAAAAACTAGAGAAACAAAAATGTATTATTGTTACTAACTTAATGGGATATTTAAAATTTTTACCAAATAAAGATACTCAAAGTACTTTAGTTATCAAAAAAGACATGGATATTAAAAGAGATGAATTAATTGATAATTTAACATCTTTTGGTTATCAAAGAGAATCTTTAGTTACTACATCTGGTGAATTTTCAGTGCGTGGATTTATCATTGATATATATGTTGTTAATGAAGAACATCCAGTTAGAATAGAATTTTTTGGTAATACCATTGAATCTATTCGTTATTTTGATGAAAATACGCAAAGAAAAATAAATGACATAGATAGTATTAGTATTAAACCATTCCAAGAAATTAAGACGCAAGATAATAGTTCTTTATATGACTATACTGATGATGGCATTGTTATTTATTTAAATAAAACCCAAATTGATGTAGCTTATGAAAAGTTGTGTAATGAAATAGTTGAATATCAAGAAGAGAAAAATGAACATAGTAAGTACATGTTTGAACTGAAAGAAATAAACCCTAGTTATGAATTATTTATTGATACAATTAATAATCCAACTGATAATACTGCCAAAGAAATACCTTCATTTAATGAAAATTTTGAATATTTAAAAGATACTTATTTTAAATGGCAAAAAGAAGGAAAAGATATTTATTTTTATTTATCAAATGAAAAAGAAATTAAAACTATCAAAAAATTAATTCCGAGTGCTAATATAGTAAAGCAAAAAATAACTAAAGGTTTTATTTTTAATAATATTGTTTGTGTATCGGAAAATGATATAGGTAGAACTGTCCAAAGTGAAGCTAAATATAAAAATAATTTACATATTGGTAAAAAAATAAAAAGTTATAATGATTTAGAAAAAGGAGACTATGTTGTTCATATTAATCATGGTATTGGTATTTATAATGGCTTAGTTACTTTAACTAAAGATGGTATGCAAAAAGATTATATTCAATTGCTTTATGATGGTAATGATAAAATATATATTCCCGTTGAAAAAATAAATTTAATTTATAAATATAGTGATAAAGATGGTTTAAAACCTAAATTAAACAAATTAAATTCAACAAGTTGGGCTAAGACTAAGTCCTATATTAAGGCCAAAGCTAAAGATATATCAAAAGAATTATTAAAATTATATGCTGAAAGAGCTAAAGTAAAAGGTGATGCTTACAAAGATTATTCGGAAGAAGCATTGTTTGCTAGTTCTTTTGCTTATGAAGAAACTAAAGATCAAAGTAAAGCTATTGCTGAAATAGATGCTGATTTAAAAAAAGAGCGTCCTATGGATAGACTTCTTTGTGGTGATGTTGGCTTTGGTAAAACAGAAGTTGCCATGCGAGCAATATTCAAAACAGTAATTAATAACAAGCAAGTTATGTATTTATGTCCAACAACCATTCTTGCCAAACAACAATATGGAGTAATTAAAGAAAGATTTAAAGATATTCCCGTAGAAATTAGACTTTTAAATAGGTTTACAACACCAAAGGAAACTAAAAATATAATCGAAGAAACTGAAAAAGGTACAATAGATATTTTAGTAGGTACGCATCGTATTTTAAGTGATGATATTAAACCAAGTAAATTAGGTCTTTTAATTGTTGATGAAGAGCAAAGATTTGGCGTAAAACATAAAGAAAAGATTAAAGAATTTAAAAATGATGTTAATGTTTTAACACTATCTGCTACACCAATACCAAGAACATTAAAAATGGCTTTATCAGGGCTCAGAGATTTATCAATTATCGATACACCACCAATTAATAGATACCCAGTGCAAACTTATGTCATCGAAGAACAAGATTTATTAGTTAAAGATGCAATATATAAAGAACTAGCCAGAAAAGGTCAAATATTTATTTTATATAACAGAATTGAAAAATTAGATGAATTGGTACAAAAAATATCTACTTTAGTACCAGAGGCCCGAATTACTATTGCCCATGGTAGAATGAGTAAACAAGAACTTGAAAATATCATGGATGATTTTGTTAATTATAAATATGATATCTTAATTTGTACAACAATTATTGAAAATGGTATTGATATTGCCAATGCTAATACTTTAATTGTTTATGATGCCGATAATTTTGGCTTATCGCAATTATATCAAATAAGAGGCCGAGTTGGCCGCAGTGATAAAGTTGCTTATGCATATCTTTTATATAATAAAAAGAAAATGTTAAATGAAGTAGCAGTAAAAAGATTACAAGCAATTAAAGAATTTACCTCTCTTGGTAGTGGCTATAAAATTGCAATGCGTGATCTTGCTATTCGTGGAGCTGGTGACATCTTTGGTAGTGATCAAGCTGGTTTTATCGATTCAGTAGGAATTTCATTATATATGAAATTAATTGAAGATGAATTAAAACGCGCTAAAGGTGAATATGTCGAAGAAGATGAAGATGACAACAGAAATCTTATTGAAGTTTCAACGCATATTAAAGATGATTATGTATCCGATGAAGATATTAAAATTGAAATTCATCAAAAGATAAATGAAATAGATTCACTAGAAAAACTCAAAGAGGTAAAAGAAGAATTAGAAGATCGTTTTGGTAAAATTGATCATGATATGGAAATATATATGTACGAAGAATGGTTTACTAATCTATGTAAGATACTTAATATTACAAAAGTAAATAAAACTGATCGGTTTGTAGAAATTATTTTACCAGAAGAATTATCAAGCACAATTAAAGGTGATAAATTATTATTTGAAACTATGAGTATTTCTTCTAAATTTAATATTAAATATTTACATAATAATATAATCATAACTTTATTCTATAAAAATTTAGAAGAGCATTATATATACTATTTAGTTAAATTGTTACTTGCTATTAAAGATAATTAGTGTCAATTTAACTTTTTCTTTTCGCGTTCTATAGTTTTTATATTTTTAGATGGTGTAGGTAGTTCTTCTGGCATAGTACCACCTTGTTTTGCTAAAAATTTTCTTATATCTTTACCGATATTATAATGAACATTATTTGCATCATTTTCATTTGATATATTCTCTCTTTTTAATTTTGCCTCAGTTTGAACTATTCTAAATAAATTATCAGCTAGTTCTTCACTTCCCATATTATCAAGTATATCTTCCCTATATCTTAGCCCTTTTCTTTTTGCTATATCATCGGCAGTTTCACCGTTATATAAACCTTTATATCCAGCATTATGGAATTTATCAAAATTTCTAACTCCGGTTTTTGCAGCTGTGATGTTTAAAGAATAATTATTTTTCTTGGTTAAATTTCTTTGATAAATTCTTTTATCATCTTCACTTAAATTATTATATTCTTCTTTAGTTAACTCCATTTTTCTAGTTTGAATGGCAAAATAAGTTTGACCTAAAGCGACAGTTTTAAATCTTGGGTTAGCATTTTGAACTATTAAATAACAGGCATATCTACTTAATTTATAATCGATTATTTGCTTTTCTGAAACACCGGTTTTTACTATTTTGGGGTAAACTCCAAAATTGGAACTTATAGCATTTTCACTTTGAGAACAAGCAATTTGTGCTTTTTCTATAATGGCAGAAAATAATCGCCATTCTTTATAATCTAAAGCTAGTTGTAATTCCCGGGCAAGCCTATATTCATTACCATATTCATCGATATGTTTAATATCTTCAAATGTTTTTTCTTGATATTTAATTAAATTATTTTTCATATAAATTTTTCTCCTTCTACTTATATTATTAGCTTTTTTTCTTCGATTTCCTTTTTTTTAAGGTTGTGTTAAACATTATGACTGATTAATATATTCAGCATATGCAACATTTAAATCAATAGGCATTTTAATAGAA
>CANQDM010000048.1 GCA_947591505.1 uncultured Bacilli bacterium
CCATATACGAGAACCGTACGTATGGTGGTGTGAGAGGGACGAAACTAGTTATTTCTCTCTACTCGATTTTTTGCTTGAAATTACGGGGCTTTGTAATTTTTAAAGGTTTAAACTAAAGTAAAAGTATTTAAATAAACTTAGGAGTGCGTGAATACTAACCGCCCCTGAAGGAGTAGAAAAATTCATTTTTTTATTTAAAAGTTCTACCAAAAGTAGAGTGTTAATTGAAGAAAACAAGTAATTTTATTGTATAATGTAATTGTGAGGTGAGTTTAGTTGGGAAATATCGATTTTGGTAATTACTTATTTAAACTTAGAAAAGAAAATAATTTAACTCAAAGGTTTGTTGCATATCAACTTGATGTAAGTGATAAGGCAGTTAGTAAATGGGAAATGGGAAAATCAAAACCAGATTTAGAAAAGTTAAAATTATTATCGACATTATATAATGTTCCTTTAAATGAATTATTGTCTAATCAAGAAAAAAATAGAGAAGTTAAAATTAGTAAAATTGTTTTAACAGGTGGTCCATGTGCTGGTAAAACTACTGCGTTAACTTGGATTAATAATTATTTTTCTAAAAGAGGATACACTGTATTATTTGTACCTGAAACAGCTACTGAATTAATTACAAATGGTGTAGCACCTTGGACTTGTGAAACAAATTATGATTATCAAAGATTTCAAATTAGATTACAAAAAGTAAAAGAGCAAATATTTGATGATGCTGCTAAAAAAATGAAAAATGATAAGATACTTATTGTATGCGATCGTGGAATTTTAGATAACAAAGCATACATGAAAGATGTTGAATTTAAAAGAATATTGAATGAACTTGGGACCAGTGAAACACAGGAAAGAGATTCTTATGATGACATATTTCATCTTGTAAGTGCAGCTAAAGGAAAAGAAAATGTATATACTTTAGCTAATAACATAGCAAGGACTGAAACCATAGGAGAGGCAAGAGAACTTGATAACAAAATTATCTTTGCATGGACAGGGCATCCACATTTTAGAATCATAGATAATAGTACGGAATTTGAAGAAAAATTAAAAAGATTATTAAAAGAAATTACTTCATTTTTAGGTGAACCAGAACCTTTTGAAATCGAAAGAAAATTCTTAATCTATTATCCAAACATCAAAGAATTAGAAAACATGCCAAATTGTACTAAAGTTGATATTTCACAAACTTATTTAAAAAGTCATGATGATATGGAAAGAAGAGTTCGAGCAAGAGGTATTAATGGTGATTACCTATATTATTTAACTGAAAAGAGAAAAATTTCAAATATAAAAAGAGTTGAATTTGAAAGAAGACTTACACAAAATGAATATTTAGCATTGTTAATGGAATCAGATAATAAATTACACACTATCTACAAAACAAGATATTGTTTATCAGAAAATAATCAATATTTTGAAATTGATATATATCCTGAATGGGATAATCAAGCAATAATGGAAATAGAACTAAGTGGTGAAAATGAAATTATAAAAACTCCCGAATTTATAAAAATAATTAAAGAAGTAACTGATAATAATGATTACAAGAATTATCAAATGGCAAAAGAGACGCCTAAAGAATTGATAAAAAGATGTATTAAATAAAATTATTACCATTAAATGTAAGAAATAAAAGTAGAAAAGATTGTTGGATTTAAAATAAATATAGGAAGGTTTGTGTTATTAATATGAGAAGAAATGAATTAATTCGATTAAGAGAATTAGTAAATAAAGAAGTTGAAAGAAGAAAAAGAATCAAAGAATTATTAGAATTGGATCTAGTAAAAGAATATATAGAGATCACTAATGCAAAAGTAAATAAATTAGATAGTAACAATACTCGAGAAATATTAAACCAAATTTTATTTTCACATTCTATAACAAAAACGAATGAAATTTATGTTTGTACTAGTGCATATTATATGGATTATGACATAGTCTATCATGATACTATTGATTATCAAAAAAATGTTGAAATGAATTCGCATTGTGCTACGCATAAAATATATACTGATATAGAGTCTGGTGAGGAAATTAGTGCAACTAAAGAATTAGATAATGATGGTAAGGGACAATTAATTTCAACTTTTGAGCAAAATAATATCGTATTAAATCCCTATAATACTTATCAAAATTGGAATGGTTATTACGAAGTGAAATTTGATTTCTTTGAAACAGCAATAAAAGATGGACAAGCAAAAGCTAAAAAATTAGTTTTAACAAAATATCCAAGAATATAAAATAAAAATTTAAATTATTTAATTAAGTGAAAAATAGATATCAATTATTAAAGTTAGTTAAGAAATAAATTTCAACTACCTTTTCAACTATCAAAATTTTAAAATTCATTTAATACTTGTTAAATTTAAGTATTTTTAATTCTATTAAAATAAAGGCAAAAGTATTTAAATAAACTTAGAAGTGCGTGAATATTAACCGCCCCCTGAAGAGTCAGCGAAAGCTGGCTCATTTTTGTTTTTTACTTGAAATTACGGGGCTTTGTAATTTTTGATTTTTATAAAATAATGCTTTCATACCAAAGACAATAATATAATAAAAAAGTATGATATAATTATGATAAATTAGATTTTAATATTATTATACTAATTTATCTTATGTTGTGCAGAAAGCGAGGAAAAATAAAATGATTAATAGAGAAATTGCAGTTGTAGTTAGTAATGATAATAAAGACGTTAGCGTAGTAGAAACAATAAACGCTATCCAAAAAGCAGGATTTAAAAATGTTTTTGTGCAATGGTATAATAAGGAATGGAATCCTACACAAGAAGAACAATTAAAGTTAATTAAAGAAAAAGGATTAAATGTTATTTTTGCACACTTGGGATATCAAAATATAAATGATTTATGGCTAGAAGATGATAAAGGCAATCAATTAGTTAATAGATATAAAAATGATATTAAAGTTTGTAAAGACAATAATATTCCTATGGTTGTTATGCATTTGACAAGTAAAAGTGAAGCTCCTAAATATAATGAAACAGGTTTAAAAAGATTGCAAGAAATTGTGGATTATGCAGAATCGTTAAATATAAAAGTAGCCTTTGAAAATACAAAAATAAAAGGTTATTTAGATTATGTAATTAAAAATATTCACAATAAAAATGTTGGAATATGTTTTGATTCAGGACATTATCATGTTCATTTTAATGATGAATTAGATTTTTCTACCTTTAAAGATAGAATATTTGCAGTGCACTTTCACGATAATGATCAAAGTGATGATTTACACCTTATTCCTTTTGATGGAACATTAGATTGGAAAAATGTTATCAAAAATTTAAAGGAGTGTAATTATGATGGCCCAATAACAATGGAACTTTGTTATCGATATGAATATTTAGAAATGGAAATTGAAAATTTTTATAAAAAAGGTTATGAAGTTGGGAAAATATTAAAAGAAATGTTTGAAAAGAGCAAATAAATCTTATGGAACTAATAGAAAAAGTTAGGCAAAAAGATAACTAAAAACATTTCTCAACTACCTTTTCAACTACCAAAATTTTAAATTTTATTCAATTATTAATGTAAATAACTAATTTTTTAAGTTTCAAAATAAAGACAAAAGTATTTAAATAAACTTAGAAGTACGTGAATACTAACCGCCCCCTGAAGAGAGAGCGAAAGCTCTCTCATTTTTGTGTATTACTAAGTTTTATAAGGTTTTATAGAAATTAACTCAAAACTTTGAATCAATTTTTAGGTAATATTTAGGTAATAAATTTTAAACGAAAAATGTTAAACTTTTATTAAATTGATACAAGAATTATTATTTATTTGTTATAATATATCATACAAAGGAGATGAATTATGATAGACAAATCATTTCAAGAAGTAGCAAATAGTATTAAAAATGCAATAACTAACACGCAGTTTGAAATTATGAGTGATGCAAATAAAAAGTTTGTTAATTTATATTATAATATTGGTAAAACTTTAGAAGAAAATAGTAACTGGGGAAATAAATTTATTGATAACGTTGCAATAGAGTTAAAAATATCTTTTCCTAATTTAAAAGGGTTTTCGGTTCGTAATTTAAAGTATATGAAGACTTTTTATAATTAATATAAAGATGATGATGAATTTGTGCAACTGGTTGCACAATTACCTTGGAAACACAATATAACTTTAATGCAAAAAGTTAAGGATAAGAAAATGCGTAGATGGTATATGCTTAAATGCCTTGAAGAGGATGGTCAGATAGCATTTAAATTTATCATATTAAATTAAAATGCTATATAGCAGTAGAACTTAAGGCAACAGAATTTAAAACAGAATTTGCCAGTAAAATGGGATTTTATTTAAAGTGCTATAATAAAAAATAATTTCTTTAGGTAAAAAGGTAGCGGATTTATGAATCAAAGAGTATGGACAAGAGAAGAAGATGAGTATATAAAGAACAATTTTGGAAACAAAACTTTTAGTGAAATGGCAGAACATATCGGGTGTGCAATAACCACAGTTCAAAATAGAGCAAGATTTTTAGGTTTTGAAATCGAAAAAAAAGCAGCAAGAAGATGGAGTAAAGAAGAAATAGAATTATTAAAAATAATGGCTCCAAAATATTTAAATAAAACTATATCAAGAAAACTAAATCGTTCTGTTAATGAACTAAATAAAAAAGCCAGAGAATTAGGAATTAAATTAATTTTTAAAAGACCAGTATGGAAAAAATGGAAAGTAAAATTTTTAAAAGAAAATATCAATATATTATCATTATCACAAATTCAAAAAGAATTAGAAGTGAATTATTATCAAATTATGGATAAACTTGATGAACTTGGTATTGAATATGATAATAATTTTTGGAGTGAAGAAGAAGAAAATATTTTAACTGAATTATCTAGTAAAGTATATATAAGAGAATTAGCCAAAATTTTAAATAGAACTGAAGGAGCTATTATATCCAAAGCAAATAGAATGGGATTAGATTATGTTACTTTAAAAAGGGTCTATACAGATGTAGAATTACAATATATAAAAAATAATTGGGGGAGTATTCCAGTTACTGATATGGCAAGAAATTTAGGTGTAAGCAGAATAATGATTCAAGCACAGGCTGACAAAATGAATCTTCCCAAATTAGGTAACAATCCATATAGAAAATGGACAGAAGAAGAATTAATGAAACTAAGAAAATTAGCTTCCAAAAAATCTATAACTGAATTAGCCCGATATTTTAATACAACAAATGATGCAATTATAACTGTAGCAAATAGAAATGAAATTTATTTAAATGATGATAAAATTCATTGGACTGAGGAAGATAATGAAGTTTTAAGGGAACTATCTAAAACTTTAGATTTATCAGAATTAGCTATGAAAATGAATAAAAATACTTCTGCTATTCGTCTGCAAGCAAAAAGACAAAATATAAAATTAATACCAAAGAAAAAATTTATCGATAGTGTATGGACTGATGAAAATACCAAAGAATTACAAATGTTAGTTGGTAAGGGTAAATCTTTGTTAGAAATTTGTAATTTAATGAATAAAAAAGATGTTACAGTGTTAAAAAAAGCTAGAGAATTAAATCTAGATATAAAAAAGGAAGAACAAAGAGAATGGTCCAACGCAGAAATAAATAGATTAAGGGAACTTTCTCAAACTAAAAAACTAAATGAATTAGTTAAAGAGTTAAATCGTACAAGTAGTTCAATAAAATCAAAGGCTAAAAAATTAGGAATTAGTGTTATGAGCGACAGAAAAAAATGGACAGATGAAGAATATAAACTTCTTGAAAAATTAACTATGAATGATAAGAAAACACCTAAAGAAATAGCAGAAATACTTGGAAGAACTGAAGATGCAATTATTCTAAAAATAAGTAGAAGAGGATTGCAAATTCAGACAAATGATAAAAGATTTTGGACAAAGGAAGAGGAAACTTTATTATCTGATTTGTGGGGAACGGAATCCTTTGAAACAATTGCAAAGAAATTAAATAGAACTGTATCATCAATTAAAAATAAGGCATTTCTTTTAGGTTTAGGATCTGTAATCGAAAGTAATTATAATGGTTTAACAATTAAGGATATTAGTGATTTATTGGATGTAAATATAAATACTGTAAGCGTTGGTTGGATTGGGTTAGGACTTAAGTATAAAGTGCAAAAAATATCAAAATCAAAGAGTTATAGATATGTAGAAATAAAAGATTTATATGAATTCTTAGAGGCAAACCAAAATATATGGGATAGTAGAAATTTAGAAAAAAATATTTTAGGTTCAGAGCCTGAATGGTTAAAAGAAAAAAGAAGATTAGATAGAGAACAAAATCCAGATATGGAACGACTAAATTTAACAAAACAACAGTTGATACTTGCAAGAAAGTTCTTTTTAGAATTACAAGAAGAAACAAAAGAATCAAAAGAAGAAACAATTGATGAACAAGGTCCACAGCTATCTTTAAAAAGAGGTAAAAGAAAATGAAAAAAAATTTTACTGGACTGAAGAAAAAGTATATGAATTAAAAAAAATATGGAATACTAAACCATTGTATAAAATTGCTTCTTATTTTCATACAACAGAAGCAACCATAAAAGAAAAAGTAAACGAGATTGGTTTAGAAGAATATAAAAGTAATTGTTGGACAAAAGAGGAAGAAACTTTATTATCTGATTTATGGGGAACTAAGTCTATTGAAACTATAGCAACAATTATGAAAAGAACTGTTATTTCATTAAAAGTAAAAGCAGTAAGAATGGGACTTGGACCTATGATTAGAAATAATTATGATTTTATTACGGTGTCAGATATGTGTGATTTACTTGGTGTTACTCGTGATAGAATTACAATTACATGGATTAATTTAGGCTTGAATTTGAAAAAGAAAAAATTAACTAACAATATGTTATGCTATTACATGGAATGATTTAATGAATTTTTTGGAAAATAATCAAAATGAATGGGATTCAAGATGCGTTGAAAAAAATATGCTTGGTACTGAATCTAAATGGCTAAAAGAAAAAAGAATTAGGGACATTGAAGAAAATCCTCTTTGGTATCGTAAGTGGACAGAAGATGAAATAAAACAAGCGGAAAATTTATTTAAAGGTGGTAAGAGTTATTTAGAAATTGCAGAAGAGATAAACAGAAGTGAATGGGCAGTTGCTAATTTGCTTAGAAATATGGGTTATAGTTATATGCTTCCTCAATTTTGGAAAGGTAAAGAATTAAAATATTTAAGAGAAAATTATGAAAATATGACTTATTCAGAAATGGCAGAAGAACTTGGAAGAATAATGAAAGCTATTGGTGCGAAAGCTGAATAATTGGGCTATCAGAAAAGACTGATAAAAACAAAAAATAATGGTGGTGTAAGTAATGGTTAGAAGATTATCGTTGGATGAAACAAAAAACTGTTTAAGAGCATGGCGAGAACTTGCTGATAAAAATGCCTTAGAAGTTTTAACAATCTGTAATGGTGGACTAGTTAGTTTTTTTGCTAAAAAATATCTAGGAAAAGGACTAACTTTTGAGGAATTACAATCTGCAGGGAACGAAGGTTTACTAAATGCAATTAATAAGTTTGATTATAATGAAAGATCAATAGAAGGATTTAGTTCATATATTTCTATTGCAATTGAAAATCAAATGAAGATGGAATTAAGAAAATATAATAAACATAGCCATGTACTAAGCTTAGATCAGCCAATAGGTCAGAATAAAGATGGAGATGAAATAAAAATAGAAGATCTAGTTGGTACTGATGCTGACCAATTGATTGAAGATGTTATATCTGAAATGAAAATAGATATTGTTCGTGAAGCTTTGCAATGTTTAACTTCTAGAGAACAACAAATTATTTTACTCAGATATGGTCTTGATGAAGTACATAAAAAAACACAAGATGAGGTTGCAGAAATATTTGGTTGCTCTAGAGCCACAATTGCAAAACAAGAACATAAAGCATTAGTTAAAATGCGACATCCTAGAAATACAAGAAAATTAAAAGATTTTATAGAAGATTAAACATAAGTATGATTGATAACTTTGAAATGTTATACTTATTTTAGTTTATCTTATGGCAATACGACAGTTGTTTGAGATACTCTCACAAGTATTGTCATCTTGTCATAAAAAAGGTAGTTAAACTCAATTCTCAACTACCTTTTCAACTACCGAAATTTACTTAATAATTATTTTAAATAACTAATTTTAAAAGGATTAAAATAAAGGTAATAGTATTTAAATAAAATTATATGTGCTTGAATACTAATCGCCCACTGAAGAAGCACAATAGCACTCCATTTTTTTTTAAATCTTTATTTATAATGGTTTTCAAGGCAACCAAATGTTTGGATTTGGAGTAAAGTAGGAAGAAATGTTGATAAACATAAATCGAACATTATAAATTGTTCGTTCAATGATATTGCAACTATAACTATTATATTAAGTGGATTTTTATATTTAGCTGTCTTGTTTTATGAATTTTTAGATAAGATTATTAAAACTAATGTTTTTGTAATTTAGATTATGTAAATATTATTAACACTTGCATATTATTTAATTATTTAGCAGTATATAATGCCAATAAAGAAACAAAAGAATTTGTTGAAAAAACATTTAACAAAAAAAAGAAACGACACGAATTACACGAAAAAATAGGTGTATCCCACTTAAAATTTGCTGTCATCATGTCATAAATAATAAAAGGAGAAAAATTTTATGGAAAATAAATTTAATTTAACGAGAGAACAAAACATATTTGTAGCAAAAGAATATTGTAGATTATATTTGGAAAAGTGCTAATTTAGAGGGTATTCTGGTAACATATTCAGAAATACAGGCAATATATGATGGTGGTGTAGTTAATGGACTTACTGTAGATAAAATAATTGCTATTAACAATTTAAAATACTCTTGGAAATTTATACTTGAAAATGATAATATTGATTACGATTTTAAAGTTTTAAGCCATTTACATAAATTAACTTGTGATAAATTAGTTTTAGATCAAGATTTAGGTAGATTAAGAAGTACGCCTGTAAATATTGGAGGTACATCTTGGAAACCTCAATTTCCTATTGAAAGTCAAATAAAAGAAGAATTACAAGTACTATTAAATCAACCAGAAAAAACAAAAACTGAAATAGCTATTGAAATAATGCTTTAGATTATGAGAAGACAAATGTTTATTGATGGTAATAAAAGAGTTGCTATGCTGTTTGCAAATAAAATAATTATTGATAATGGCTGTGGAATAATAACTATTTCACAAGAAAATCAAACAATATTTTTTGAGAAACTTATTAAATTTTATGAAACGGGTGATAATTCTGATTTAAAAAAGTAGATTTATGGAACTAGCATTGATGGTATTAATTTAAATAATGAAGAATAAAGTATTGGAATGAATTATATGGTTATAAGGAGGTAAATAATGAGAAAACTGATAATTTTAAGAGGTGCAATGGGTTGTGGAAAAAGCACTTTTATAAAGGAACATAATTTAGAAAAATTTACTCTAAGTTCTGATCAAATTAGACTAATGTTTAATGCTCCACAAATGAATCTCAAATATTACGAAGAAATTCCTCAATTTAATAATAAGAAAGTTTGGGAATTATTATATTTTTTACTAGAAGAAAGAATGAAAAAAGGAGAGTTTACAATAATTGATGCTGTACATGCTCATTATGATGAATCCTTAATTATTTATAAAAAATTAGCTGAAAAATATAGATATAGATTATATATTTTGGATTTCACAGATATTCCAAAAGAAGTAGTCTATAAAAGAAATTTAACAAGAGAAAGGTACAAAATAGTTCCTAATGAGGCTATAGATAATGCTTATAAAATATTTTCCAAAGAAAAAATACCATCATCATTTAAGATAATTAAACCAGAAAATTTTGATAATATTATTATCAAAATTCCAAGAAATTTTGATAACTATGAAAAAGTACATATAATTGGGGATATACACGGTTGCTTTAGTGCCTTAAAGCAATATTTTGAAGAAAATCCAATAAATAAAAAAGATGCTTATATTTTTATTGGTAATTATTTTGATAGAGGAATTGAAAATTACAAAACTTTTAAATATTTAACTGAACTTACTATAAATGAAAATATGATA
>CANQDM010000049.1 GCA_947591505.1 uncultured Bacilli bacterium
GACAGGCCGCACGCCGTCCCCATTATTCAGGGTGGTGTAGCTGTACAGGCTGCCGGAACTATACACAATCCGCGCGTGGACATACGGGGTAACGCGTACTAAAGACACCCCAGCGAGTGCTTGACCATTCATAACTCGGTGATGTGTTATATCCATCTTTTTGGAAATGTATCCAACTATTTCTTACATTTGTACTATTTCCTGGATTTCCTCTTGTATTATCTTGAGAACCATCATAATATGCATATGCTACATCATGCAGATACATTAAACTTATTTTTGCTTTTACTTTTTTACTCCACGTATATGTTTGTTGTTCTACTGTTGTTGATCCTTCTGGATTTTGAGCATAATGGGTTGTTTCTGTTTGTCCAGTTTCAATATCATATAATGTATCTCCATTATATGAACTACTAGTTGTATCTCCATACATCCATTCATGGTCAGCTATTAAATTATACCACTCGCTTGCTTCTCCACCATTATATTCATCTCCCGATTTTAGATAATCATATTGGGTACTATCTACAAAGATATCGGTATTGTCATCTACGCTATCATCATTATCGCCTTTTCCAGCTTTTGTTCCGTTTGCTGTTCCGTTGATTCTTTGAAATAAGTCTGCCTCATTCCATTCTGGACATTTACCATCAGGACATGCATCTACACCAGATCCAGATATATTACTTACATCATCCCATGAAAATCCAGTTACAGATCCTTCTTTTATGAATGTTTCTTTTAATAAGTATAACTGTCCTTCGTCTGTTATTCCTATTATCCGATACATGTATTTGTCTATTCCATCTTCTGTTTTACATGCATCTGCATCTCTTGTTCCAAAGCATATCCAGTTTGGTATATCTCCTATCCCTTGATATCTATACATTCCGCCTTGTAATTCTGTTGATAAGGTTTCACTTGGGTCTTTTTCTCTTAAATCTTTTGTTGGATTCGGCTTTATATCAAAGTATAATGTGCAATATATTGTTTGGTTTGTTTTTAATGTTGCTTTGCCATCGGCAAAAGTTATGGCATCATTTACTAATGCACCATTATTATCGGTACATTTTGCTTCTTTATATACATAATCTTCACCCGGCCACTTATTATCTTCACTTGTGTATTCTTCATAACCACTTTCATTTTGAATCATTATCGCAAATGATTTCTTACTCTTTATGTCTTTTAATTTTACTTCGGGTAATTCTTCATATTTTGGTTTCATTAAATATTTAGTGCCTAAAAATAATGTTGATAACATTATCATTAGTGCTAAACCTATAATATAATTTTTATATTTAGTAAATTTCTCTATCATTGTTTCTCTCCTACTATTATAAGATTAATTATACCCCCCCCGAAAATTTGTCAAGATATTTTAATTTTTGCAATATCGTATTATTGTATATTTTTATTATAACATATATATTTAGATTTATAAATAATATTTTAGTTACTTGACACACTTAGAATACATAAGTGCTAGACAAAAGTATTAATTTATTGTATAATTATTAACAGTTAAAAAACTTTTTATTTAAAGGAATGTGATTTATTTATGAAAGAAAAAAGTGCGACAAGTATTGTTGCTTTAGGTGGTCTTGGTGAAGTTGGTAAAAATATGTATGTTATCACGCACGAAGATGAAATTATTATTATCGATGCTGGAGTTATGTTTCCCGAAGTAGGACTTCTTGGTGTTGATTATGTTATCCAAGATATTACTTATTTAAAACAAAATGAAAAAAAGATTAAAGCTTTATTTATTACTCATGGTCACGAAGATCATATTGGCGGTATTCCTTTTTTATTAAATCAAGTACATATACCTGTTATTTATGCTCCAAAAATTGCCAAAGATTTAATTGAAAAGAAATTAGAAGAAAGAGAAATAAATTATAAAAATATTGAAGTTATTACTAAAGATTTAAAAGTAAACTTTAAGAATTTTGAATTAGAGTTTGTTAATACTACCCACTCTATTCCTGATTCTTTTGCCATCGTTGTCCATACTCCAAATGGCGTAATATTTGAAACGGGAGACTTTAAATTTGACTTAACTCCAATTGGTCCAATGGCTGATATTCATAAAATGGCCGAGCTTGGTCAAAAAGGTGTTACTCTTTTACTAAGTGATTCTACTAATGCTCTATCGACTGGTTTTTCTAATAGTGAATCAGTTGTTGATGAAACTTTAAATGATATTATTGGTAGACACGTAGGACGTGTAATTATTGCCACATTTGCATCTAATATATTTAGAGTAAAACATATTGTTGAAACTTGTAAAAAATATAACAGAAAAATAATTGTTTTTGGTAGAAGTATGGAAGCATCAATTGATCTTGCTTTAAATAATGGCCTTATTACTGATAAATCTATCTTTGTTGATAGTAATAATGCTAAGGCTTTAAAAAGAAGCGAGTTATGTATTTTATGTACCGGAAGTCAAGGTGAACCTTTAGCAGCTCTATCTCGTATTGCTAATGGTACCCATAAACAAATATCTCTTTTACCAGATGATTTAGTTATATTCTCATCTAGTCCTATTCCAGGTAATGCGGAATCAATAAATAGAATAATTAATAAGATATATTTAAAGGGTGTTAAAGTATTTACTAATTCAGAATTTAGTGATATTCATACCTCAGGGCATGCTAAATTAGAAGAGCTTAAATGGATGCTTCGAATAATTAAACCTAAATATTTTATGCCAATGCATGGTGAATTTAGAATGTTACAACAACACGCTAATATCGCTAAACTTTGCGATATTCCAGAAGAAAATACTTTTATTTGTAGTAATGGTGATGAAATATTACTTAAAGATGGTAAAGTTTATAGGGGTGGCACTATTCAAGCCGGAGATGTATATGTTGATGGATCTCGTGTTGGTGATGTTGGAAGTGTTGTTATTAAAGATCGTAAATTAATGAGTCAAGATGGTATATTAATAACTATTTTAAATATTAACACTTTAACAAGAAAATTATTAATTAAACCAAATGTTACTGCGAGAGGATTTATTTTAGTTAATGAAAATCAAGAATTAATAAATAAAATAGAACGAAAAATAAGTGAAATTGTAAATAATTTCTTAAAAACATCTTTATATAACTATACTGATTTAAAAAATCAAATTATTTTAGAATTATTACCATATATAAATGAACTTACCGGAAGAAGGCCAATTATATTACCTGTTATTATGGAAGTTAATAAAAAAGAAGATTAATTAACATACAAGATAACATACAGAATAACATGCAAGATAAAAAGATAGAACACTAAAAAATTTATGTTCTATCTTTTTTATCTTGTTAATTATTTTGCTTCTTCTTGCGCTCTAGTTTCTCTTATAACAGTTATTTTAATAGTACCAGGATATTGCATTTCTGATTCAATTTTTTCTTTCATTTCTCTAGCTATTTTATAACTATTAACATCATCAATTTCATTTGGTTTAACCATAACTCTAATTTCTCTACCCGCTTGCATAGCATAGGCTTTTTCAACGCCTTCAAAAGAGTTACCAATTTCTTCAAGTTGTTCAAGTCTCTTAATGTAATTTTCAAGTGAATCATTTCTTGCTCCTGGACGAGCGGCAGATAAAGTATCTGCTACACTTACTAATACTGCAATAATAGACTTAGGTTCTTTGTCACCATGATGAGATACAATTGCATCAATTACTGTTTCACTTTCATGATATTTTTTCGCAATTTGTTCCCCAACTTCAACATGACTTCCTTCAATTTCAAAATCAATTGCTTTTCCTATGTCATGTAGTAAACCTGCTCTTTTGGCAAGAGTTACGTTTTCCCCAAGTTCTGAGGCCATTAAGCCACAAAGGTTTGCTACTTCAATTGAATGCTTCAAAGCATTTTGACCATAACTGGTACGGAAATTAAGTTTACCAACTAAATTAATAAGTTCGGCATCCATTTTCGCAATTCCTAAATCAGTAATAGCGTTATTACCAATTTCGGTAATTCTACTTGCGACATCCTTACAAGTTTTATCATATACTTCTTCAATTCTACTCGGATGAATTCTACCATCTTTAATTAAAGTTTCAATGGTAATTTTCGCAATTTCTCTTCTTAATGGATCAAATGAAGATATAACTATGGCCTCCGGTGTATCATCAATTATTAAATCAACACCCGTAACAGATTCGATAGTTCTAATATTTCTACCTTCTCTACCAATTAGTCTTCCTTTCATCTCATCATTAGGTAAATCAATTGTTGAAACAGTTTGTACACCAACAACATCATCAGCATATCGCTCCATACTAGATACGATTAATTGCTTTGCTTTGTCATTAGCAACAATTTTTGCTTTTTCTTCTTCTTCCTTAATATACTCAGCAACTTCTAAAGCCATATTTGATTCAACTTTAGCCATAATTAAATCATGTGCTTTTTCTTTACTAAGTCCTGATATTTTTTCTAATTCTTGTACTTCCTCTTTAAGAAGTTTGTCCATCTTATCTTCTTTTTCTTGTAAACTTTGTCCTTTTGCTAATAAATTATTTTCTTTTTCTTCCAAAGATGCATCTCTTTTTTGCAACATTTCTTCTCTTTTATCAAGATTATTTTCTCTTGCCATAAGACGATCTTCGCTGTCTTTAATTTCTTGTTTTTTCTCTTTTATTTCTTCATTAGCTTGTTGTTTTAATTTATAAGATTCTTCTTTTAACTCTAAAAGAGCATCTCTTTTATGTTTCTCTGCTTCCTTTTTTGCATTTTCAATTAATTTATTAGCTTTACTTTGAGCACTAGCACCTTTGAAATGATAAATTCCAAAAACGATTAGAGCCCCAACTAAAATTCCAAGAAATAGAAATAAGATGATAACGGCTACATTATCCATTCTCTCACTCCATCTCTATTTTTTACAGAAAATATATAAAATAATAACTTAATATAATTTTAATAATCTCTATAATTTAATTATAATAGTAATTATTAATTTTAGCAAGTATAATCAAATTTATTGTGTTTAAATAGTTTTGATATTTTTTATTATCATATAATACAAAAATTTTCTAGCCAAAAAATAAGACCTACTATTGCTAGTAGGCCAATAGATATTGACTGGACATCACTTCCAGCATCTCATCGGAAACTATTATTAGTAACCTACACTTAAGATTTTAAAAATCCGCGATAGACGATGTTTTTCTATCCTCAAATACCTATTAAATAATATAAATTATTATATAGGATTTCTCCTTCAAAATATTTATAACACTTTTGATGAAAAAAATAAACATTTTATTGGTTGTAATTAGATATATCTAATTACTATTTAAAATCAAATCTTTTAATTTATTAATTTGTCTATTTAATAAAATACATAATCTTTCTATTCTTTTATCACTCATTTTAGTTAAATATTGATACTTATGTAACAAATTATCAAACCATTCTACTATACCATCTAATTTACTTATATCTATTCTTTTTAAATCTTTCACAATTTTTATTATTTCATCAAAAGGTTTTACTTCATAAAATAATCTACCACTTCCAGAAATATGTAATTCTTCTTCATCATAATATTCTATATTTAAACTTTGACCATTATCAAAAATTGGGGCAACATCTAACCATTCTAAAGTATTAACATCTCTAATAATGCCAAAATTATTTAAATGCCTATCTTCATTCATAATTAGATAATCCAAAATAAACATATTTTCTACTTTTTCGCGGGCATTTTTTATATTATGTTCTTCTAACTTTTTAATATATTCTTCATAATCTTTTATATTATCATATCTCTTCATATCATTTCTAATTTGATAACAAGTTACAAGTTCCGTATCTTTAGTTATAAAACAAGGACATTTAGATACCACAATATCTTTATATGTATCGATAGTATACTCTACATGATTAAATCCAAGTCTTTTACATATTTCACTAGCTAGTACTTCATTAAATGGTTGTAAAGTTTCATTTTTATAACCACCCTTTAATAAATATCTTGTACCATTATCTATAATCCAAGCTTTTTTAAGCATACCATCTGTTGTATTATTAGGAGTTTTTAAAGATGCCTCTTTTGTTATAGCTTTACTATTTGTTGATAATGATGCTTCCATAAATTCAGCATAATCAAAATCATTATCAAAAAAATTAATATCATCATAAGAAATATTACTACCATCTGGTTTTAACCAATATTGATCTGATAAAGATAGGCCAAAAGCTTTATCTAAAAGTTCATAAGGGGCAGTTATATTTAATCTATGTAATAATAAATCTAATTTATCACGCCAAGATGGAATTCCCCTTCCTTTAAACCATTCACTTAAGTTTGTTCTAAAAGGAGTATCATTAATATCATTTTCAATATAAAAGCTTTTCAAAATATATGGCGCATAATTAATATCATTAACTTCATATATTCTAGTAAAAACACTAGTTGCAGCATCATATTCTGCAACCAACACTTCTTTATTTTTATTCATAAGTATTCTTTTCATAAAATTCCCCCAATTGTAAGTATTTATATAACTATTATAGCATTAAATATTTAAAAAAGAAGACTAATCTTCTTTAGATTTGTCTTCTATACTTGCAAAGCCATAATGCTCATAAATTTTATTTAAAACTTCTTCGGCAATGTCAGGATTTTCTTTTAAGAATGCTTTTGCGTTTTCTTTACCTTGACCAATCTTTTCACCATTATAAGCATACCAAGCCCCACTTTTTTCTAATACGCCAAGTTCACTACCAATATCGACAAGTTCTCCTTCGTGAGATATTCCTTCACCATACATGATATCGACACTGGCAGTTTTAAATGGCGGTGCCACTTTATTTTTAACTACTTTAATATTAGTTCTATTACCAAGAATTTGATCACCTTGTTTAATTTGTTCACCACGTCTAATATCTAGTCTTACAGTTGAATAAAATTTTAAGGCTCTTCCACCTGGTGTTGTTTCCGGATTACCAAACATAATGCCAACTTTTTCTCTTAATTGATTAATAAATATAGCTGTTGTATTAGTTTTATTTAATGTACCAGATAATTTTCTTAAAGCTTGTGACATAAGTCTTGCTTGAAGTCCTACATGACTATCACCCATTTCGCCATCTATTTCAGCTTGTGGTACTAAAGCTGCAACTGAATCGATAACAACTATATCAATTGCTTCACTTTTAACAAGGGCATCACAAATTTCTAAAGCTTGTTCTCCTGAATCTGGTTGACTAATTAAAAGTTCATCAATATTAACTCCTAATTTGTGTGCATAAACAGGATCTAGTGCATTTTCAGCATCAATAAAGGCTGCTCTTCCGCCTTTTTTTTGTACTTCTGCTATTGCATGTAATGCAATAGTAGTTTTTCCAGATGATTCTGGTCCATATATCTCAACGATTCTTCCCTTTGGATAACCACCAACACCTAGTGCAATATCCAATGAAATAGAACCTGTGCTAGTCACATCTATTTTCATATGGTCTTGTGCCCCTAATTTCATAATAGCATTTTCGCCAAATTGTTTTTCAATATCTTTTAAAACTTGTTCCAATGCCTTATCAGTATCTTTGTTTTCTTTTGCTTTCATTGTTTTCTCCTTTACTTTCTGATAATTTAATTTTACTACTTTGATTTTTTAATGTCAACATTAAAACGAACTTTTGTTTATTTTTTACAACATATTATTTTTCCTCCTCTCACTTATATTATTCGTCACTCAAGTGCCAATTTCCTTTTTATTTCAAAAAAAAATTAATTTTTTCATTAATTTTTTTCTTCTCGGTAGTTATTTCCGAGTAATTCTATATCATCTGTTAAGTACTTAATTCGCTCAATTATTCTCTTGGCTTTTACTTGATCTTCTTTATCTTTTGTTAAGCTAAAATTCTTTTCTAGTTCTGTTATATTTAAGTTAGAGGTAAAGAATGTTGGCATCCCACTATTCATTCTGGTTTGTAAAATCGTCCCAATAATTTCGTCTCTACCCCACTCAGTTACTTTTTCTGCTCCTATATCATCTAAAAGTAAAATATCTACTTTTTCTAAAGCAAATAATCTATCACCTACTAAATTTAAATTTTCTTTTAATTTTCTTAGTAATTCTGGTACATACACTATTTCAATACTGACATTAAATTTGCTTTTTAGTTCATTTAAAAGAGCTGCAAGCAAGTATGTTTTACCTGTTCCAAAATTACCATGTAAATATAATCCTTTAGTGGTTTTAAAAGGATCAAATTTATCATAATAATTTTTAATCCATTTAATTATTTCTGTTCTATTCTTAGTTATTTTAATATCTTTTAATTTAGCACTATCTAAAATACTTTGATTTGTTTTTTTATTTTTTAAAGATTTCATCGCCATTTTTTGATATTTACAAGGAATATAAGAAAAACGCCAATTACCTTCTTTATTTTCTGGAAAATATACATAGCCTTTAACTTTATTTTGACAAACATACAAACTATCACAATTTTTACAATGTTCTAATTCTTCTAGAGAATCTAATAATTTTAAAGTGTTTTTCTTGGCTTCTTCTTCACTCATTTTTATTTTTTTAACTAAAGTTTTATAAGCATCATTTTTTAAAGCATTTTTAAATTCTAAATCTTGCTTTTTCTTAACATCCTTATCTACTTTTATCTCCATCTTACTTAAACTCCTTTAATAAATCTTTTAATTCAGCTTCTTCTTCATCTGATAAATTTTCATCTTTAATATTTTGTTCAAACCAAATTGGCGTTTCTACTTTAACATTCTTTGGCGCCGGCTCTTTCTTTTGCAATTTTCGATGTTCTTTTTCGGCAAATTCCATGGCATCAGCCGCTGTTTTTAAATTTGCTCTTTTCCATTGAGCCGCAATAGTCTCAACATAAGCACTAGTAAAACGATTATTATTTTTTCTTAAAACATAATCAATTAATACATTAACGACTGCTGGGGGTAATTCTAAATCAATAATTAAATATTCTAGCAATTTTAAATCTCTCGCGGTTGGTTTAACATTATGATATTTATGTCTTAAAAAATCATATGGAGAAGTATTTTCAAATACTGCTATGATTCTACCTTTTTTGGAATTATCACCCAAAGGATTTTTTAAATATTCTGGTTGAGTACGATAAACTAAAGTAGGAAGTGCTCCCTTTTTAAATTGATAATCTTTTCTTGCTACTATTCTTAAACCATTTTTATCAATATTACCATATTCATTTAAAACACTTCTGATAAGTTCAATCATTTTTAAAGTATCAATATTATATATAAATGCTAAATTATTAATTAATTCTTTAGTTTTTTTATTAAATGCTTTTTCACTTATAATATTTTTCGGAATGCTGGCAATAATTTCATCAAAATTAATGCGTGATGAAACCATCATTGTGCTATTTTTACGATCAACTATATTTTCTGACAAAATAAATTTTGATGTATCATAGACATCATCTAATTTCTTAGTTATATCTTCATAATCTTTTAAATCAATTTTCGGAATATTATATCTTTTCTTTAAGCTTTCATATTCTCTTTCCCCAATATTGTTATATAAAACAACATTTAAAATGGGATGATTAAAAAATTCTTGAGGTGTAAGAGGTGAATATAATTCATAGATATAATCATTTATTTCCCCATTTTTAACATATGTCTTAAGTAAACCAAAGGCCTCTAAGGATTCTCTTGCAAGTTTAATATTTCCTATACCACATTTTAAGACTACCATTAAATGATGATGAATTAAGTCTCTACTCATCATATTAGATACTCCTAAATCATTCCACAATGTAAAATAGAGTGATGCTGCTAAGGCACCAATTAATGGTTCATATAAGTTAATAATTATTTCTCGATCAGTATTTGATAAGATACTTTTATTAACCACAACATATCTATCAGCAGGTAAAAGTGTTGTATTTTCCATAGAGAATCACCTTTCAATTATATTATAAATGAAAGTAGTTTTATTAACAAGTTTTTATTT
>CANQDM010000050.1 GCA_947591505.1 uncultured Bacilli bacterium
CAATTATATATTGGTTATTTCTAATTTCGAATATCCAAATCAAAATTTTATACCATTTCGAATATCGTTAAACTAATAAACAATTTTTCCTAACCTATTGCAAAATGCAAAAAATAATGTTATAGTAGAATTACTTAATAATAAAATAGCGATTAATAATAGTTAATCTACATTAGTTTATTAATTATTATTTCTTATCATATTTTGGTATATGAAGATGCTTTACGAATACCTTTATAGGTCTTGTTAGTTATTAGGTATATGATCATATGAAGAAAGAAAACTTCGAACAAGTAACTTTAAGTTAAGACTAAGCTTAGGTTAATTCCAAACTAGAAATAACGACTTGTCATCGTTATTTTTTTATTCTACAATTATATAATTATAAGAGAAAATAGGAATTTATTATTGCTTTGTTCAATTTTATAGAATAAAATAAATATGTGATGTTTTGATTATTATTTTAGGAGTGATTATTTATGAAAGAAAAAATTAAATACTTATTAGTAGTGTTATTAACTGCTATTTTATTACCAATAAGTGTTTTTGCTAAAGAATCAGTAGAATTAAAAATTGATAAAACTGATTTAAAAGTTGATGATGAGGTAAAAGTAACTGCAAGTGTGCCAAATAAAATGGATGCTTATGCTATTATGGCTACATTAAAGTATGATAAAAATGTTTTCCAAGTGGTTAATGATAGTGATTTTACAATTAAAAATGATGAAAGTATTAAATATAGTAAAGAAACAAATAAGTTTGGTATCATTAATAAAACTGGTAAAATATCTCTAAATGATGGAGATACACTTTTTACGGTTAATTTAAAAGTTAAAGATGATGCTAATGTAGGTAATACTAATATTGCCCTAACTAATATTACATATACTGATGGTAATCAAGTTCAAAATTTAGATACAACTTCTCTTAAAGTATTAATAACTAAAGATGCTGAAGAGGGAGAAACTATACCTACAAATAAAGAAAATGAAATAGTTGAAGATGAAGAAAATATTATAAAGGTCTTTAATAATGTTCCAATTATAATTATTTTAGGTGTATTAGTTGTAATTGGTTTAATTACCATTTTAATTATTAATAACAAATCTAAGGATAATGATGATAAGAGAAAGAAAATAACTATTTACTCTTTAATAGCATTAGAAGTTATTTTAGCGTTAATAACTGTTATTTTACTTTGGCAAAACTTTAATAAAACTGATGTCAATAATGATGGTAAAAAAGATTATCATGATGCGGAAGAAATCATTGATTATTTAATTAATATTGAAGGAAATAAAGAAGAGGAAAAAGAAACTAAGAAAACAAATATAAAAAATAAAAAACCAACTAATAAATATGATGTCAATAATGATGGCAAAGTAGATATTGAAGACGTTGGAAATACTACTGAACAAATTGAAGATAATACTAAAGTAACTTTAAAAGAGTTAAAAGAAGATGATGAATATTATGTTGAAAAGGGAAAAATAACTCTTAAGTTTACTGCTGATATTACGCCAAAAGGAGCTAAAATTACCAGGGTTAAAATAGATAATAAATATTATAAAGTTGAATTAGTAAGTGGAGTATATATAGTCACATTAGATAATATTAATGATGCTGGTGTACATAACTTTAAAATCGAAGAAGTTGAACTTTCTAATGGAGTAAAAAGAAATACCAACTTAAAAATAACTAAAGAAGTATTAAAAGATAGACCAGTAGTGGATGATTTAAGTCATGATATTAAAACTGGTGAACTATCTTTCACAATAAAAGATAAAGATAAAGCACTACAAAATGCTCGTATATCTATTTTTGAGGGTAATGTTACCGAAGATGATATAAGAGATAGTGAAAACGATTCAGATATTTATGATGAAGATGGTAATTTAGTAAAACCTGATGATTTTGATAGTTTTAAAGTAGTATATGAAGAGAAATTAGATATTACTAAAAAATCATTTACTATTAAACCAAAATTAAATATTGGTGGGGTATATACTATCGTTATTACTGGTAATTATGATTTAGATAGTAAACTAGATGATAATAAAAATTATTATGAAGAACAATTTTTAAATAATGGTTTAAATATTATTACTGTTGGTAAAGTAAGTATTACTGCTAAAAATACCGATGAAATATTTTTAGCAAAGGAAGCTATAGATAATTATCTATTTGACGTAGAATTTGAGCCACAAGAAATTGCTCAATCAGTTAAACAAGTTTTAGTTGGCGGTGAATATATAGATGTTACTTATGAAGATGGACATCTTAAATTAGAACTTAATGATACTAAAACTCCAGGTGTAAAGAATATTGTTATTAGTGCTATTAAATTAGAAGATGGTACTGATGTTTTATGCCATCATGAAATAAAATACGATGTTTTAAAAACAAAACCAACTATTACAAATTTTGTCTATCATAAAAATAATGATAAAATAACTTTTACTTTAGAAGATGAGGATAATGCTTTAAAAGAAGTTAATATCAATATAACTGATGATAAAGATGAAGTATTTAAAGAAGAAGTAAGCTTAGATACTAAAGATGTTACCCTTAATAATGTTAATCTAAAAGAAGGCAATGTTTATAATGTAAATATAACTGGTGATTATGACTTAGATAGTGATATTAATAATGCCAAATATAATGATACAACAAAATATAATCAAGAACTTACAGTTTATGATGTTACAATGTCTAATGCAGAAGTAAATACATATCATGCTGAAAAAAATAAAGAAGTAGAATTAAAATTTAAAGCTGATGTTACACCAAATAATGATAATATGAGTATTTCTCAAATTACAGTTAGAAATACCGAAACTAAAACTAGTGAGACAATTATTCCAACAAAATTAGAAGATGAAACTTATAGTGCTACTATTACAGCTCCAGATACAGCTGGAATGCATAATTATGAAATAATTAATGTTTCATTAGATAATGAAGAAATTGATGAAAAATTACCTTTAAAAATTAATGTTTATAAAGATATGCCAGTAGTCGATAATTTATTAATTGATGAATCTGGTACAAAGCCAAAAATTACTTTTGATTTAATAGATAATGATGATGCAATAGATGAAGAAAATAGTTATTTAATTATTACAAATGCAAGTAATAAAGAAATAGAAAAAATTAAAATAAAAGATATTGCTAAACTTACGGAAAATGATAAAAAAGAAATAACATATAAAAATGAAGCAACATTAAATAAAACAACTAAAGAATTAGAAGGAAATAGTTATAATTTAGAAATTAAAGCCACATATGATCGCCATGGTGAAGGTTGTGATATGAATGAACAAGCAACTGAATCATTAATAAATAAAGAATTTGATATTTATAAAGCAACTTTAACTATAGATAAATATGATGACTATGTTTTAAAAAATAAAGATATAAAATATACAATCAGTTCAGTAATAGAACCAAATAAAGAAAGTAAAAATATTACCATAGATAGCTTTATTCTTGATAACGAAGATAAGGATATTATTAAAGCTAGTCAATTATCAAATTCAAAATATAATATATCTTTAAATTCTTTAGATGTAGCTGGGCCAAAAGAATATAAAATAAATAAGGTAATCCTATCAAATAATGTTGAAATTAGTACTGATGCAACAATTTCTGTCGAAGTATTAAAAGATGCTCCATATATTAATAAATTAAATCTTAGTGAAGATAATAAGTCAATAAGTTATGAACTTCATGATCCTGATAAAGCCTTTACTGGTGGTACTATAACTATTAAAGGTATTAATAATCAATCAACTGAAAAAGAACTTCAAAAAGATTTAAAAAAAGATAGCATAGAATATGATTTTAAAGATGGTGAAAGTTATGTTGTTAAAGTAGTAGGAAGTTATGATTTAGACTCTAAAAGTAATGATTTACATGAAAAAGAAAACGAAGAAATGTCTCTAGAGTCATTTATTGTTGGCGGGGCTTATAATTTTACTTTAACTAATGTTTCAATTACTGATGCTCTTGAACCAAATGAAACTCCAGTTATAACTTTTAAGAGTACTAATTCAAGAAGTACAATTGTAAATAAAGCAAATGTAAAAATAGATGATAAAGAAGCCGTATTATATGATGTTGAGAAAATAGATAAAGATACTTATCGAATAGTATTAAATGGTGCAGATGTTTCTTATGGTAAACATACTGTTACTATAGACGATGTTAGTATGAATAATGGGGCTAAAACATTTGAAAATAATAAAGACTTTTATGCTAATAAGTTATCTTATTCTATTTTAAAAGATGCCCCAACTGTCAAAGAATTAAAACTAGAAACAGATAAAGCAAATAAAAATATTACGGCTAAATTTAGTTTGAATGATCCAAATTTTGCTTTAAGAAAATTAAATGTTATATTAGTAGAATCAAATGGTAGAATAGTCTCTAATAAAGTACTTTTTATGGATGAATTCTACACTAAAGATGAAATAAGTGTAACACTTTCTTATGCTGGAAGTACTGATGGCCGTTATACTGTTAAAGTTCTAGCAGATTATGAACTTGGCGATAAATATCTTTATACAAATACCAATATTGGGGAAGAGACTACATTAGTTTATAGCGAAGATGAAATCCGTATAGATAGAATGTATGTCGTAAATAGTAAAAACGAAGAACAAAAAGAAGGACTATTCCCAACCAAAAATCAAAAAGATTACCAAATCGCTGTTGAAGTTTCCGTAGCTGATTCAGTTAAAGCTCGTGGCTATGGTAGAGTATCTGGAGTAACTATTAATGGTGTTAATTATCCTGCGCATCAAATAAGTGGTTACAAATCAAAAATATTTATTAATGTTCCAGCAGATGCTGGTGTACTTGAGCTAACTGCTAGTCGTGTTCAACTTGCAAACGATGGTTATTATAAGATATATAATGATTACTATTCAGTACCAGAAAAAACATTTAAATTAGATGTTTTAAAAGATACGCCAAAAATAGAGAACTTAGAAGTAGAAGAGGATTATGATAATCGTGAAGTAACATTTAAATTTAATGTTGTATTAGATAAAACAGCAGAAGAGAGTGAATTTACTGATGGTACAATTAAATTAAATAATGATGAACAAACAATAAATGTTGGTCCAAATAGAGTTACATTTACTAATGTAAATCAAAATCATACTTATGATTTAGAATTTAAAGGTACATATGATTTAGATAGTAATAAACTTGAAGGTATTTCACCAGATAAAAACAAAACAACTAAAGGTATATTCTATAGTGTTAAGTATGGTTTATATGATAAAGATGTTTATAATAATATTACTATTGATAAATCAGTACTTACAAGTGCTAAAAATAATGATTATTTTGAAAAAAATGAAGAAATAAAAGCTAAATTAAAAATTACTGGTATTAATGCCCAATTAGGAGTTACTCCTAGTAAAGTAGTTATTAATAAAAAAGAATATAATCTATCTAAATTAGATGATGATTATTATGAATTAGTATTAGATGGTTATTCTAGTTCAGGTGAAAAAACTATTACTATAACCGATATCATTTTAAGTAATAGCAAAGATGTTAAATTAACTAATGCTTATACATTTAAACCTGAAGTATTAAAAGATAATATTAAAATAGATAATTATAAATATGATATCGCTAATAAAAAATTAACAATAAATTTTGATTTAGAAGATCCTGATAATGCCATTGTTGGTTCTGCAAATGTCATAATTACTGATGAAAATAATGAAGAATTAAAAAATGTAAAATTATCTAATGATAATTATCAAAAAGAAATTCAAGTAGATATCAAAGATGAAAGTATTTTAAGATACTATGTAAAAGTTACATTAGATTATGATAGAGATATTGATAAAGGTGAAAATACTCCTAACCATTATGCTAATGTTTTAGCACTTGATGAATTAATATCTCTAGAGAGTAACAATATTGAATTAAAAAATATTACCGATATTAATGTTTATAAAAAAGAGATAATTGATGGTGAAGAATCTATATCATTACAAGATAAAATAAATATTCAAGATATTAGAGAACATTTAGATGATTATTTTGTTGAAGTGGTTTTGGAAAATTTACCTGATACTTATGCAGAAATCAAAGAAATCAAAACAGATAATGGTAAACTTACTTTAGTATTAAAATATAATTATGTAACTAAAGATTCTCTAAAAGAGAAAACTATTAGTGTTGATTTTGGTACAATTGATGGAGATACTGCTAATAATGAATTCCATCCTGGAGATGCTTTTAAAGCTTTACTAGAAAAATTAGAAAAAGGAGATAATGTAACTTTAGAGCAAAACTATGATGCAAGTTCATATACAACTAGAGGTACTTCTTATGTTACAAGTGATTATACTGGTAATTTTGATGGTAATGGTTATACAATTAAAAATTTAAATAAACCATTATTTAATATTATTAAAGATGGTGAAGTTAAAGATGTAATTTTAAAAGATGTTACTTTAGATGGTAAAGGTCATGGGGCTTTAGCTAAAGTTGCAGATAACGAAAAAGTTAATGGCGTAATTGTTGATCGAGTTACTAAGAATAGTACTGATGGCGGTGAAGGACAAAATGGTGGTCTTCTTGGTGTAGCAAGAAATAAGTCCAAGATTGAAAATTGTGGTATTAAAAATGTTTACTTAAATGGTGGTGGTGAACAACAAGCCGGTGGTTTAATTGGTAGTACCGATAATTCAGAGGTTAGCAATAGCTATGTTTATGGTACAGTTCGAGGTAGTCACAATTATACTGCTGGTTTAGTAGGAAATGCACTTAATAGTACAATCTCTAATAACTTTACTAATGTTAGTCTAAGTGGGCCAATTTCTTGTGATCTTGCCTGTGGTTATGTATATAAATCAACATATACAAACAATATTGCTTTAGGCTCTGGTGGTAATAGAGGATTTACTGATAATGCTAATAAGCTAGATAATAACTATTATTTAGCTACATCTGAAGATAAAGATGGTATTAAGAAAATTACCAAAGAAGAAGTAAATGCAGAGTTATTTAAACAAGCTAATTTCTCTGAAAGCATTTGGCGTTTAGATAATGTATCATATGATAACTTACCAATATTTAAGAGTGAAAAAACTACTTCTCTAAATGCAGGCGATAATGAACTTTATGATGAAAGTAAAAATAATTTATACAATAACTTAATGAGATTAATGCCTTTCTATGATAGTGACAAAATAATTAAAGTAGCTAGTAGTGTTACTGATGATGATTTAATTAATAAAACTATTAAACATATAGTTCCAATTGATAAGGATGGTCATCTTGTTACATATCTAACTAACGACAATCCGAAAAAGATAAGTGAATTAAAAATTATATTTGCTGATGGAACTAATACAGAATATAAAGTAAATTATGATAAGACTTATGATATGGTAGCAACATATAAAATAAGTGGTTTAAATATTGATTATAACTACGAACATTATGTAATTAATGCTAAATCGCAAGTAGTAGTAAATTTAACTAATTATTTAAAAGGTTTAGATTATACAAATAATTTAGATATATTAACTACTAATGATGATTCAAGATTATATCGTGATTTCTATAATGAAAATACGAAAAATAATTTAGAAGAATTTGTCTTAAAATATTTATCTAATAGCGAATATACTAATACAACGGAAAATAATGCAATTAATAATTATCTAGAAAAAGAAGTTAAAAAGGATAAAAAGATAGAAAAAGTTTTATACGCATATAATTACTTTAAACGTTTCTATGACTTAGATATTGATGGTATAAAAGTATACGACTTTATCATGTTTAACATGAAAGGCTTTGATGAAAGTCTAACACCAGATAAAATTGCTGAATTATATTTAGCAAAACCTACTGGTGAGTACTTTAATACTAGTCAAACTAATACTAGATATAATGAAATTTTAAGTAATTATACTAATTTAAGTACAATACCTAAATTTATCGAATATTTAGTAAGTAATTTAAGTGATCATGATTTATCTGAATGGACTCATAGTCAATTTAAAGGTATTCTAGAAGAAATTCCAATTGATGGACATCCAGAGGTAAAATATACTTTATGGGATCATTTTATAAGTGAATCAAATAATGAAATTTTAAATCAATTCTTACCAATGCTTACTTTACCAGAAGATGCAGCTTATGTTATATCTATGCCAGTTCAATATATTATTGGGGCTCAAAGAACATATATAGTTGATCCTTCTAATCCAAAGGATGTAGCTGATTTAAAAGCAAGAATGGATATGTATATTACGAGAATGAAAAGATATTTTGCTACAGCTTATTCTATTTTACAAGATGATAAATTATTTAATGATATCTTAATTTATAGTGTCGATAAAAGAACAACTAAGACAGAAAGTGGTACATCAGTTCATAATACAGCCTATACAACAACTGAACCATTCCATAAGAACTTTGTTGAAGCAACTGGTTTATGGGCTGCCGCTGCTGGTGTAAATGCTGCTGCCTGGGGCCCTCGTCTTGAATGGCAAGTAGCAGGTATTTTAGATAGTACTCTTGCTGAAGAAGGATATAATGATACATCGCATGTAACCTTTAGAACTTGGTCACATGAATCTGCTCACCTTATTGATGCTAGATTATTCTTAAGAAATAATGGTCGTCGTTTTGATGCTGGTGGCGAAGATTATGCCGATAATTTCTTAATGCAATCATTTGATAGAAATAGTATTACGATGAATTTATCAATGATGATGGATCAAACAGCAGATAGTGTGGAAGAAGCAACTAAAGCTAATGATGCAAAACTCGGTCCAGTAGCATCTAACCTAACACCAGAACGAATTAATAGTCCAGAAAAAATCCATGATTTTTATCGTAAATTATTTGAAACAGTCTATGTAATGGATTATATTGAGGCACAAGCATTCTTAAAACTTCCATTAGAAACGCAAAAAATTCTTGGTATTCAAGTTTCTTATCCAAATGAAACTAAGCAATTTAAAAAAGTTGTCGAAAATAATAAAGATACTGATAGATATGAAGGCGATTTCTATAAAGATGATGAATTTGCTAAATATAGAGCTCGTGAAACAACTAAATATACAAGATTAAATGAATTAGAAGATTTTAATACCCAATTAAAAACTATGGATGATATAATAAATAACAGAATTATGTTATATCCTGGTGTATATCGTTATTCATCTCGTGGTAATAATTCATATGGTGGAGAAGGTATTAATACAGTTCACTGGTATCAACCAAATAACCCAGATGGAAGACCAGATTCATATGCTTTAAAATGGATAAGTTATGAAATGCTAGGTTGGAAAGGCTATAATAATGGCTTTGTTGAGTATGCAAGTAATATTAATTACCAACCAAAAGAAATTTATAAAGATTTAGCTCATCCACAAAATGGTAGACAAACAGTAAACTTTAAATCAGATAGTATGGCGTTAAAACAAATTTCAAACAATAAATTCACAAGCTTTAATAGTTATAAAAAATATCGCTTTAATGAAATTAAGGATAAATTAAATAGACTAGATAGTGAAATAAATGTTGATGAATACATTGATAAATTTGTTGAAGCTTTAAATAAAGATGCTAATGATATTGAAGTTAATGTTCAAAAAATATTAGATACAAATCCTGGCTGTCCAACAGAGTACTGGTGTTCAAGAGGTAGTTTTGCTACATATCTAAGTTATCAATATAGTACTGCTGTAAGACATGAAATATATTACAAATTAAAAACTAAAACTAATGATTTTAGAGATGAAATATTTAAAGAAACACCTCAACAAACAATTATTAATTTAGCGGAATAAAAAGAAAAGGATAATTAAAAAAAATAAAAATTATCCTTTTTTCTGTAAAAATTTTGAAAAACGATTGACCCCCCGCCGTGGCGGCAACAGGTTCAGGCCATGTGCTTTAGCACATAAATCCTTTCAGGATTTAGAGGCAATTTAT
>CANQDM010000051.1 GCA_947591505.1 uncultured Bacilli bacterium
TAATACATAATTATTCTCTATATCATCATCGGCATAATATTCTGTCCCTTGTTTATCTAATGACATATCACTTGCACCTATATTTAAATGTAAGTTATTTGTTTTTCCTTCTAATGTTACTAAGCCTTTACTTGGCGTACTTCCTGTTATCTTGGTACTACTACTTTCTGTACCTGTATTTATTTGAAAGTAAGCATATGTTGCCCCTAAGACTGCTATTAATAATGTTACTATTCCAACAAGTATGGCTAGCTTTTGTTTTTTCTTATTCTCACTATTATTTACTTCTTCTCCCATAATAATTCCTTTCTATTTATCGTATTGTTATATATTTTTAGTATAACATATCTTTTTTATTTATAAATAATAATTTATTCTTATGTTAATTAGTTTAACGATATTCGAAATGATATAAAATTTTGATTTGGATATTCGAAATTAAAAATAACCCATATACAACCAATATGTTACAATAATTTTTGTCTAGAAAATTATGAAATGGAGGTATGTATATGGGTCGTAATTATTCTAACAAAAATTTATCAATATTGGAATTAGGCAATATTGAATTTTATTTAAATGAAGGAAAGTGTTTTACAGAAATAGGTACTCTACTAAATCGAACTGAAGCTACTATTAGACAGGAAGTAAAAAAATATTCATCTTTTGTTGGGCAAGCTAGAAAATGTTCTAATTGTTTAAATAAAGATAATTGTCATCAAAAATATTTATGTGAGAACATTTTTGATAAAATTAAATGTTCCAGTTGTAAATATTGTAAAAGAGCCATTATTTTATGTCCTAATTATAAAATTAATTTAAATTGTGAACTTTTAAAAAAGAATCATCATGTATGTAATCATTGTGATATGTATTCCAAATGTAAAAAAGTTAAAATTAAATATATTGCTAATGATGCTTTAAGAAAACACAATATTGTTCAAAGAGTTTCAAGAACTACTACTAAAGTTGATTCTTTTCCTATTGAATTTAAAGATTATCTTTCTAATTTAATTAAAAATGGTATATCCCCTGAAATTATTATGAATACTTTACCAGAAAAATATAAAATGTTTAAATCTTCTACTTCAGCATTTTATGAATGGATTGATAAAGGTTTACTAGAATGTTGTAATTTGGATTTAAGAAACAAAGTTAAAAGAATAAGATATGGTACTAACACAGTTAAAAGAAATACTATTAAAGGTCATCAACTTAATGGCAGAAGTATTGAAGATTTATCTGATGAAGAAAGATATAATCGTCCTTTAGGCATTGCAGAATTTGATACTGTTGAAGGAATTAAAGGTGGTGAATTATTATTTACCATTATGATACCTTGTTTTTCATTTATGTTAGCATTTAAAATTAAAAGTAAATCCCAAGAAGAAATAGGCAAAATTTTAGATGATTTAGAGAAAAAAATAGATAATTATTTTTATATTCTTTTTAGAAAAGTTATTCCTGATAATGGATGTGAATTTTTAGACTTTGATTTATTAGAAAAATCTATTTATCCTGATATTGATAAAAGATTTGAAGTTCACTATACTCACACTTATGCTTCTTATGAAAAACCTCACATTGAAAATAATCATATTTTATTAAGATGGCTTATTCATAAAGGTTATGATATTTCTCTATTATCTGCAGATGATATTATAAACATAATTAATAGATTAAACAATTATCCTAGACCTAAAAAAAAGTTTAAAACACCAATTCAATTACTAGAAGATGAATTAGGTGATGGTATTTTATTGCTCCTTGATCTTAATCATATTAATATTGAAAATCTTAATATGAAAGATACTTTTGTTAAATAACTTATAAATATCTCTAACTTTTCTTAGCGTTTAGCATTTTCTTAAAATTAAAAATAAAGTCAATGGCCAATTTATTGCTTTGTTTAGCCTTGACTTTATTTTTATATTTTAGGTATAATTTCGCGCTAAAAGTTAGTTATATTTTTTTATTTTCGAATATCATTTTCGAATATCCTCTCCGAAATTCACCATAATTTATTCTTACTTGACAAAAAAAGAAGCATAAGCTCCTTTTTAAGTATTACTTTTCAATATCTTTTAGTTCCCATTACTAGATTGATATCAAAAATAAAATATGTACTAAGTAATACCTGTGTACATATTTTTATTATCTACTTATTTTTATTATTTATAGTGCCAGTTTTTAGTAAATTAGCGTTATCTTTTTGACTATTTAAGGCAATTCCTACGGTAAATACATATGATAAGAAATAAATCCAGATCATAAGTACTACAATACTAGCAAGGCCTCCAAATAAAGCAGTATATGAGGCATAATTAGTTACATACCAAGAATAAATTCTTGTACCAATAATAAATCCTACTGTGGTAAATAAAGCCCCATAATTTATTACTCTATTTTGAATATTATAACCTTTTTTATCAGGTGCTACAGCATAAATAATCCGAATAATAGCAAACATAAATAACCAAGAGATTGGTCCTTTAATAATATCAAATATTTGAACTATTCTCGCAGTTACTTTAGCGTTAATATTAACTTCTTTTATTAAAGTAATAATGGTATTACCAAATACTGGTACTATTAACATGAATACTAAAAGTAAAATAAATAGAAAAGTTAGGCCAAAAGCTTTAAATCTTCTTTTAAGCCATGATTTATTCGGAATATTATAAATAGTATTACTAGCGGTAATTATAGAATCAGCACCATTACTAGCCATATAAAACCCTAAAAGAAGAACAACAAAGAAATGAAAACCAACATTAGCCCGAAGATCAACTCCTAAAATTAAATTAGCAATATCAGGACCAAAAGAATGTGTTAAAAAATTAGAAAGAAGATCAATTTTTAGGTTTAAAACGGAAGCTCCAAAACTAATTAAACTAAATGATGGGATTATAGCTAGAATAAAAAAGAAAGCTAAATTACCAGGTAAGACAATCATATCTGGTCTTCTTAAAACAGCTTTAAAATTTAGAAAGAAATCTTTTATTGTTGCTTTAGTATTAACTATTCTTCTTTTCAATTTTACTTACCACTTTCTTTTTTATTTTTCATATCTTCAATTGCTTCATTTAAAGCATCTTCAATTGTTTTTAAATTATTTTCTATTATGCTGTAACCAAATTCTGCCCCATATTCATAAGGCATTTTTCTTAACTCCTTACTTAATTTATGAATATAATTAGTTATTTGTTTTTGATTATATCCAACTGTATAAACCACAAATTCATTACCATCACTACGCATAAGTTCACTATTATCAAGTTGCGTTTTAATAAGAGCATTAGCAGCAGCTTGAATTTGTTTATCTCCTTCAAGTACGCCATATTTATCATTTATTTCTTTTAGTTTATTTAAATCAATAACAATAATAGCTTGCGGATAAATAGAATTATTACTCCAAGTCTTCATAAAATCACTTAAATATGCTCTATTTTTAAGACATGTCAGTTCATCAATAAATCTAATTTTTTCATCTTTTTTTAGTCTTCTAGCTATTCTTATTTTTTTAGAATTACGATAAACTACTAAACCAACAATTAAAATAGCTGAAATAAACAATATAAAATATTTAGCAATCGTATTTAAAACTGAACCATTAGAAACAGTCTCGGTATGACTATTAATACCTTTACTAATCATACTAGAATTATCTAAATAAGCCATATAATTATCTAACAATAATGTTAAAGTTTTATAATTATCTTTTATTTTAAAATTATATCTACTATTTAAATAAGTATCTACTCTATTTATATAATTATTAAGTTTAGTATCACGATAATAATCATAAATATAACTATCCATCGCAATAATTACATCTTTATTATTTAATTTAAATAAATCGTTATTAGTACTATATGTTTGTAAATTAATATTACCAATTGATTTTAAATAATTATAGATATTACTATTTTCTTCAACATAAACCTCTTCTCCTTGAAGTCCATAAACAGAATTAATAATTTTATCACTTTCTTTATTAGTTAAAATAGATATACTACTAACTATACCATTAATAGTTTTATCATAATTAGTTTTAAAATTATTATTAAAATCAAAATAGATATCTACTTTATCTCTATTAATTGCTCTTACTAATTTATCCATATTACGATATTTAGTAATATTAAAATATACCCCAGAAAATTCACTAAATTCTTGTAAATACTCTGCTACTATTCCCCCATATTTACCACTCATAATAACTTCATATGGGGAATTATTAACAAAGCCATAATTATAATCAACACTTAATAATTTATCTACATCAGTATCACTTATTTTTAAGGAACTAGTAAATATTTTGAACTCTTGTTCTTTCATATATTTATCGATATTATTTTCCCATTTATTAAAATATTTACTTAAAATACTACTTAAAGTATCATCTTTACTATCTAAAATGTAATAAGTATTTATATCACTTAAATGATAAATAATCTTTAAATTATTTTCAAGTATTTTATCTAAATAAGTAATTCTAGGAACAATTATATAATTAACTGTATCAGGAATAGCTTTAAATAAATCTTCAACAGTATCAAAACCATTATAATTAATATTATAATCTTTTAAATAAGTCCTAACATAAGCTAAATCTTCATTTAAAACTCCAATTGTTTTATTTGTTAAACTGTTATTATTACTAATAAGTTCATCTTCACTACTTACTAAAACATAATGATCAGTATAAAAAACTTTATCATTATCTTTAACATTCTTAGTATAATTTAAACTAATAGCATTACTATCTGTAGCATCATCAAAATTAACTGCATTTATTTTTAATCCATATTCTTTTTGAAATTCAGCTAAAAATTGATAGAAAACTCCTTCCCCATTTTTACTAAAAACATTAGCATCTTTTACAACATAAATATTTTGTAAATTATTAATATTAGTATTTATCCAAGTTCTCTCATCACTTGTAAGTTTATTTTTATCATTTAAAGTTCGAAATAGAAAAATACCAACAATTGCTATTACAATTACAGCAATAATGCTCGATATGAGCCATCTTTTCTTTTTCATGAATTATTCACTAGCCTTTTCTTCTTCTTTAATAGTATAATTATTCCAAATTATATCTTCTTCTTCACTAGTACTAGCACTACCATTTGAATTATGAGCCCCCATTAAAGTATATTCTTTAGTTTTAATTGTAAATTGTAAATCATATAATTCTAATTCTTTTTCACTAAATAATTTAATTGCTTCTTTACTAATTTCTTTAGCATCATTCATTTTCGTGCCATCATTAAATTCTATTTCAATATAGACTATTTTTCCTTTAACTTTAATATTTGTATTTTTAACATCTTCTTTACTATTCATTTCATTTTTAATATTTTTAAGTAACTTATCACTTAATGGCGTATCTTTGATACTATCTAAACGATTACCATAAGCGTTGCTACTTGAGCCATAAAAATAAGTTAGAGACACAATACTAACTATCACTACACAAGCAATAAGTATTAAACCTAAAACAAATAATACCCTGTTTTTATCCCATATTCTTTTTATTTTACCCATAAATTCACCTCTTAGTAATATTAATTATACTATATTATAAATTTTATGGCAAACTGTAACCATATTTGTCTAAATTTGTAAATTTACACAATTGACATTTATTAAGACTATGTTAAAATATATGAGTTTGCAAAGGTGATTTTATGACTAAATATGAAAGAACTATAATGGAATTTAATAAATATTATATTTTATATGCTAATAAATTAGCCAAAGCTAAAACTAAAGCAGAAAAAATAATTATATTTAAAGATTTATATCAATTTGCTAAGAATTTTTCGGAATTTTTAGGGCCTTCATATGCTAATTATAAAACTTATATTTATATGCGTAAAATTATTATGACTTTAGAAGATACATATTTAAGCAATTACTTTATAACTAACACTTTACCAAATTATCCTTTAAATAATTATTTATTAACCTATAGAACTAATGAATATATTTTACATAATATTATCTTTAGAACTCGTTGTTATTTACACAAAGAAATTGATATAAATGAATCATTTAATAATTTAGATTTGACTAATTATTGTGAAAAATCTTGTGATTATATTTTAAATATTTGTCAAAAGATGAATATTAAAGCCACTAAAATAAAAATTAATCCGGGTTTTAGTAATGAATATCAAATATATTATGGATGTGGTTTTCATTATTTTGCGGTTGTTGAATTTCATAACCATAAATATTTATTAGATCCAACTTATAGTCAATTTTTCTTACTTAAAAGGAGTATTATAGATAGAATCGGTATTATTAATTTATCTGGTTGTGATGCTGGTATATTTATGTATATGCAAAAAAGAAGAAAAGAAATAGCAGATAAAATACTTAAAGATGGTTTTATCTTATTAGATGAAGATGTTTTAAAACACTATTTAGATGGATTTGCTATTTCTTATCGCAATGGCTTATATTATGAAAATACTTTAGATTATTCTTATACTACTAATTATACTCCTCAAGATTATATAAATTTTTTAAAGGGATTAGATAGTCAAATAACTCACGAAAAAATAAGTTATTTAGGTTATCAAAGAAAACCAAGTAAAATTGTAAAAAGATAGTTTAAGCAACTATCTTTTCATCTATATAATCACCATCTAAACTAAAACTTTTGGCCTCAGTTATTTTGACTCTAACTATTTTACCAATAATATCTTTTGGTCCATTTACATTAACTAGTTTCATCGTATCAGTATAACCATATACTTTATTTGGATCTTTTTCACTATCACCTAAAATTAAAACTTCAACCGTTTTGTTTAATAATTTTTGATTACTTTTATTAGAATAATAATTAACAAGCTCATTTAATTCTTGTAATCTTTTCTCTTTTTCTTCCAATGGTGTATCATCTTTCATTTTCGCAGCAGGTGTACCTTCTCTTGGCGAGAAAATAAAAGTATAAGCTCCATCATATTCACAAGTTTTAACAATGTCTAGAGTATCTTCAAAGTCTTTTCTTGTCTCTCCTGGAAAACCTACGATTATATCAGTTGTAATAGATACACCCGGTATATTTTCTTTCATTTTATGAAATAATTCTAGATATTCTTCTCTAGTGTATCTGCGATTCATTTTCTTTAATATTTCATTACTACCAGATTGAATAGGTAAATGAATATAAGGCATAATATTTTTATATTTAGCAATTACTTTAATCATTTCATCAGTAAAGTTCCATGGATGGCTCGTAACAAAGCGTATTCGTTCGATACCTGTTTTTGCAACACCTTCTAGTAAATGGCTAAATGTTTCATTAATATCTTTCCCATAAGCATTAACATTTTGGCCAAGTAAAGTAACTTCTTTATAACCTTTATTTTTAAGTTCTTCTACTTCTTTAATAATACTTTCTAACTTTCTACTTCTCTCTCTACCTCTTGTATAAGGAACGATACAATAAGTACAGAATTTATCACAACCATACATAATATTTACCCAAGCTGTATACTTAGAATCCCTTTCATAATTAAAGCCTTCAATTACCTCATCACTATTAGAATAAACTTCAATTACTTGTTTATTAAAACTTTCTAATAATAGTTTAGGTAAATCTGGTAAATTATGAGTACCAATAATAATATCAATATACTTATGATTTTTTCTAATATCTTCAATTACATCTGGTTGTTCACTCATACAACCCGCTAAAACTATTTTAAAGTCATCTCTATTTTTCTTTAAGTATTTACATTTACCTAAGAAACCAATTACTTTATCTCTTGCATTTTCTCTTATCGCACATGTATTTAAAACAACTACATTAGCATCTTCTATTTTATCTGTACTGGTAAAACCTAAAGTTTCTAAGTAAGCACGTAGTGCCTCACTATCATGTACATTCATTTGACAGCCATAAGTTCTTAAGAAATATTTTTTACCTTGAAAAACTTTTTTGTAGTTTTCATCTAAATTAATATATTTATTTTCCTTACTAGTTCTATCCTTTGCTTCTTCTAAATTTGGTAAATGCATATAACCACTTCCTAACAATGTATTTTAACATAAACATTAAAATATTGAAAGCGGGATTGTGATTTATATAGAAGGGGTTAGTTTTGTCTAATTGGAGATAAATATAAACACAGAAAGGAATAAATTTTAATATATGATTAATAGTTTTGAAAAAATCAACCAAAAACCCGCTTTCAAATGTGATATTAAAGCAATTAAAACTTACTTGCAATACTTTCGACAAATGTTGTCAAAACTTCTATTAATTCGACAAGCAATAAATTATTTGTTTAAAATTTACACTGCCAAAATATATTATTATTATACTTTTTTATTATTTTCCCTTTACCCATTTTTCTTGAGCCAATTCTTTCAATATAGCCTTTTTCTTTTAATTCTATTATATATCTTTTTACTGTTTTTTCACTTTTGTTTAATTTTTTTGATATATCTTTTATTGTTATATCTTTTTGCTCATCTAATATATATAATAACATTTTTAGAGTTTCATTTATCATATTATTTCTAGCATCATTGTCTATTTCACTTGTACCAATTTCTTTAATTTCAGTTTCATTTAATTTGATATCTCTAGTAAGTGGCACAATTAACCTAAACATTGCTTTATCTTCAAAAATTACCAAAATAAAGAATAGAATTTTCAGTTATTCTTTTTACTCCACTACCAAGTTCATAAGCATAGCCAATTTCTCTGAAGAAATTAGCTAAAGTTGGATTTTTAGCAAAAGGCACACACTGTTTCAAAAATACTTTTTGGAAGTGTACTGCTTGCTAATTTAAATTCAATATTGGTATTTTCACCAATACTGATTATATTTTTAATTTCATCTTGCATAAATCAAAATAATTGAAAGCGGGGTGTGATTTTTTTGAAGGATATAAAGTTAAGGGTAGATAAAAGAATAATAAAATTGAAAGTAGATAATACAAAACACTACACAAAATCAACCAAAATCCCGCTTTCAAAAAGTGATATTAAGACATTTAAAATATAATTGCAAGACCTTCGACAAATGTTGTCAAAACTTCTATTAATTCGACAATTTATTTGCGTAATTTTCTGATATTTATGACAAATTTAGGGTAAGCATTTTTAATATGGCGATATAAAATTGTATTATTTTCAAGCCAATTATAAACTTTCTTACGAATAAGTTCAGTGTTATCAATTGTATGTTTTTTAATTTCACCTTTAATTTTATTCATAACATTAAATGATATAATATTATCAACTAAATAGATTACTAATAAAACAATAGTTAATATTATTCTTATAGTTAAAGGAATAGATTTAACTATACCTGAGAATAATGGATTAATAAAATAAACTATTGATGTACCAAGAATACCAAAAGGTATCATAGTTTCTAAACAAATACGCCCATTAATGTTATATTTCTTTTTAGAATAATCCCACCATCTCGCATGAAATATTTTTTCCATTATGTAAGAAGTAAAATATTCTAATATGGAACAAATTAAAATTGATTTAAGAAATACTCCTAAAAAATCTTCAGTGTTTGTTCCAATTAAAAATAATATACCTAAAACACCATAACCATAAATAGGACAAATAGGTCCAATTAAAAAACCACGATTAACAAATCTTTTAAATTGAATAAATTTACATATTACTTCCATTAGCCATCCTAAAAAGGAATAAATTATAAAAAGTAAAAAATATAAAGTAAATTGTTCCATACTACCACTTCTTTCTAAAAATATAAAAAAATAGTTTTTAAACTATAGCCATAAATTCTAACATATATTTAAGAATTTTATCAGTTACCTCTTCTATTGGCAATTCTAACCAATTATTTCTAATTGAATTAAAATTAATTTTAAAATCGTTTCTTTCAAATATTTT
>CANQDM010000052.1 GCA_947591505.1 uncultured Bacilli bacterium
ATTTTGCGCTAAAAGTTAGTTATATTTTTCTATTTTCGAATATCATTTTCGAATATCCTCTCCAAAATTCACCAAAAAGAATGATTGCTCACTCTTAAACTAATTCTATTCTTACTTGTAAAGCATCATCGCCACGGCGTTCATTAAGTTTAATTAACTTAGTGTAACCACCATTACGATTTTCATATCTTTTAGCTAAATCATCAAAAATTATTTCAACAACTTCTTTATCATTATGTAAGAATGCTAATGCTTTACGACGAGATACTAATGTACCTTTCTTACCATAAGAAATCATTTTATCAACAAATTTTCTAACTTCTTTAGCTCTTGCTTCAGTAGTAACAACTGACTCATGTATTATAACATCTTTAGTAAGTCCTGCTAAAATGCTTCTTCTAATTCTTGTTTCTCTTCCTAATTTTCTATATGCCATAATCCATTACTCCTTAAATGTAAGTCCTAAATCAGCAACTTTATCTAGTACTTCTTTTAGACTCTTCTTTCCTAAATTTCTAATCTTAGTAACTTCAACTTCTTTTTTGTCTACTAAGTCTTGAACAGTATGAATTCCTGCTCTTTTTAAGCAATTATATGCTCTAACACTAAATTCAACTTCTTCAATTGGTGTTTCTAGAGTTTTAGTAATTGTATCAACCTTTTTCTCTTGCATCATACCAGAGAAATCAGCAATTGAATTTAAATCAGTAATAATGTTGAAATGTTCAACTAATATTTTAGCTGCTAGAGCTAAAGCTTCTTCTGGAGTCATACTACCATTAGTAGTAACTTCCATAATTAATTTATCATAATTTTCATTTTGACCAACACGAGTATCAACTACATCATATTTAACAAGTTCAATTGGTGAATATGATGAATCAATAGCGATTGTACCAACTGATGCATCTTCTAATCTCTTTTTGTTTTCTTTAGCATCTACATAACCACGACCATTTTCAACAGTCATTTCAATGTTAATTTTGCCACCCTTTACAAGATTACAAATAACTAAATCACCATTAATAATTTCCACATCTGCATCATGTTCAATCATACTAGCAGTAACAGGGCCTTCACTATCAGCATAAACTCTAATTACTTTTTTATCTTCAGTATGATTTTTAACAACTAAGTTTTTAATTGCTAGTACTATACCAGTAACATCTTCAACGACACCCTCTATTTTTTGAAATTCGTGTAAAACACCATCAATTTTGATGCTAGTAACAGCACTTCCAGGAAGGCTTGATAATAATACTCTTCTTAAAGCATTACCAATAGTAGTACCAAATCCTCTTTCTAATGGATCTAATTCAAATTTGCCAAAGTGATTGCTTTCTTGATATTCAGTAATTTTGTATTCCGGTTTTTCAAATTTTATCATCATACAATATTCCTTTCTTTTATCTAATTTCTAGGTCTCTTTGGTGGACGACAACCATTGTGTGGTACTGGTGTTTCATCAATAATACTTGTAACTTCTAGACCAGCACTTTGAAGTGAACGAATGGCGTTTTCTCTTCCTGGTGCTAAACCTTTAACATGTACTTCTACTTTTTGAACTCCTTGTTCAATTGCGGCAGCTGCTGCTGCTTCAGCAGTAAGACCTGCTGCATAAGGAGTTTTCTTTTTACTACCAAGATATCCTATTCTTCCAGCACTTGACCAACTTATGGCATTACCATCTTTATCAGATATAGTAACTATGGTGTTGTTATAAGTAGCGTGAATATGTGCAACGGCTTCTGGAATATTCTTTTTAACTTTTCTTTTTCTTCTATTATATGCCATATATTATCCCCTACTTTCCTACCTTTTTCTTGTTAGCTACAACTTTACCTTTACCTTTACGAGTTCTTGCATTACGACTAGTTCTTTGACCTCTTACAGGTAGGCCTTTCTTGTGTCTAACACCTTCATAACAATTAATTTCCATTTTGTTTTTAATGTTCATTTGAACATCTCGTCTTAAATCACCTTCAACTACATATTTATCTACTTCCCTACGTAGAGCAGTGATTTCATCATCTGTTAAATCTTTAACTTTTTTGCTTGGGTCAACTTTAGCATCATTACAAATTGTTTTTGCTAAAGGACGACCAATACCATAAATAGCTGTAAGACCAATACAAGTATGTTTTTCATTTGGTAATTCAATATTTTTAATTCTTGCCATTTAAATCCTCCTAACCTTGAACTTGCTTATGTTTAGGGTTATCACAAATAACCATAACTTTGCCGTTTCTTCTAATTATTTTACATTTTTTGCATATTTTTTTTACTGATGGTCTAACTTTCATATCAATACTCTCCTATCTTTTATTCCATGTTATTATCCCACGTGTTAAATCATAAGGCGATAATTGTACTGTAACGGTATCACCTGGTAGAATACGTATCATATTAATGCGCATTTTACCAGAAACGTAGGCTTTTACAGTATGGCCATTAGGTAGTTCAACTAAATAATCTGACCCCTTTAATACTTCAATGACCTTGCCTTCAACTTCAATTTTATCATTCTTTTTAGATTCTGCCAAATTCTTATGTTTATCTTTTTTCGAATCTGCCATTTATTCACTCTCCCTTTCGCTATCTTCCATATTACCTGTTAAGATAACATATCCTTCTTTTGTAACTAAAACTGTGTGTTCAAAATGGGCACTAGGAAGTCCATCATCGGTTCTTATTGTCCACTCATCATCTTCCATATAAATATGTCTAGTACCAAGATTTAACATTGGTTCAACAGCGATGACCATTCCACTTTTAAGTCTTGTATTATCACTAGTGTAGTAATTAGGAACATCTGGATCTTCATGAACACTTGTACCAACCCCATGACCAACAAGTTCTCTTACTACACCAAGGTGATGTATTTTAGCAAAATTTTCAATTTTCTTGCCAATTTCACTTATTTTAACACCATCTTTAATAACACTCAAGCCTTCATATAGTGATTTTTTAGTATTTTCTACTAAATCTTCTATTTCTTTTGGTGCACTACCAACGATGTAAGTATTCGCGGAATCTGAATGATAACCTTTATAACAAACGCCAATGTCGATAGATACAACATCTCCTTCTCTAATTTTTCTCTTAGATGGAATGCCATGTACTACTTCGTCATTAACGGAAACACAGATACTTGCTGGGTATCCTTCAAAATTTAGAAATGAAGGAGTACAATCATGCGCTAGGATAAACTTATGAGCAATATCATTTAAAGCTTTGGTACTAATACCTGGCTTAATATTTTTTGCTACTTCCAAATGCGTAAGATAATTTATATACCCAGCATGTCTCATTAATTCAATTTCTCTATCACTTTTTAAACTAATCATTTTAAAATTTCCTTAATCTTATCTGTTATTTCTTCATTTGATGCTAATGCATCAATGATATGTAATTTATTTTTATTTTCATAATATTCTTTTATTGGTTTGGTATTGTTAATAAATGTATCAAATCTAACTTTAAAAGATTCTTCATTATCATCACATCTTTTAGTTAACTCTTTACCACATTTATCACAAATACCAACTTCTTTTGGTGCTAAATTCTTATAATAGATATTATAAGATGCGCCACAAGAACATGTAAGACGTCCAAGTGCTCTTTTTAATGCTTCCTCAAATGGTAAATCTAAATAGATAACTTCATAATTATTTAAATTTAGTTCTTGTAGTAAATTATCTAAAGATTCAGCTTGAGTTAGGGTTCTTGGATAACCATCTAAGATAAATGGTTTAGTAATATTATCTAGTTTATTTTTAATAAGTTCATAAACTAATTCATCACTAACTAAATTACCTTTATCGATGATTTCTTTTATTTCCATACCTAACTTACTACCACTAGCTATTTCTTCTCTTAACATATCACCAGTAGAAATATGGATGTAACCTAAATCTTCTAATCTACTACTTTGAGTACCCTTACCTGCAGCAGGGGGCGCAATAAAAATCACACTTTTCATTATCTTATCCTTCTTCTTTTTTCTTTATAACTTCTTGCAAGTAAACTACTTTCCATTTGTTTATAAGTTTCAATTGCAACTCCTACTACGATAAGTAAACCAGTTCCACCAATAGTAACTGTACTAGGAAGAGATGTAAATTTACTTATAAGTACGGGTAGTATTGCTATAACCATTAAGAATATACTACCAACTATAGTTAGTTTACCAATCGAGCCACTAATATAGTTTGATGTATCTTCTCCGGGTCTAACTCCTGGAATATAGCCACCTCTTTCATTTAAGTTTTTACTCATTTCTTCTGGGTTCATTATCATAAATGTATAGAAGTATCCAAAGAAAATAATTAATATTAAATATAATATAATTCCGGTATTAGATGTATAAACAATATAATTATTTATAAATTCCATTGCTTTTTCATTACCAGTTAAGGCCACTATTGTTGATGGTATTGTTAATAATATTTGGGCAAATATTACAGGAATAACACCAGCAGCATTAATTTTAATTGGTAAGAAACTTTGTTGGGCACCATAAGCAGAAGTAGTTCTATTTGCATATTGAATAGGTATTCTTCTCTCAGCTAGTTGAATATAAATAATACCAACTAATACTAAAATATATACTAAGATGAATACTACAAATAAACATATTCCTACCCATAGAGTGTAATTGCTATTGATAAATCCATTGTAAGCCCCAATGAAAACGTTTGGCATACTTTGGATAATACCAGCCATGATTATCATTGATGAACCATTACCAATACCTTTTCTCGTAATTTCATCACCTAGCCATAAACAGAATGACGTACCAGCAGTCATTATTAAAGCTGTCTTAATCATTTCCATTGTATCTAGTGATGATTTCATATAAAATATACATAAAGCATATGCTTGCGCAAAAGCAAGAATAATTGCTAAATATCTAGTTATTTTATTAATTTTTTGTCTACCAACATATCCTTGATCTTTTAATTCTTTGAAATAAGGAATAATATCCATTTGTAATAATTGCGTAATGATGGATGCAGTAATGTAAGGAGAAACTCCTAAAGCAAAGATGGAAAAACGTTGTAAACCACCACCACTCATTAAATTAAATATTTCTAAGAATCCTAAATCTTCTGTAATTTTAGAAGCCCAAGGAATAGTAACTGTTGTACCTAGACAAAATATTCCTAAACATAGAAGTGTAAAATAAATTCTATGTCTTAAATCTTTATTGGATTTACTAAATAATTGGGAAAACCCACGAAACATCTAAATCACCTCGGCTTTGCCACCGGCTTCTTCAATTTTAGTTACAGCTTTAGAAGAAAATCTTTGTGCTTTAATAGTAAGTTTTTTCTCTAATGTACCAGTAGCTAAAACTTTAATTCCAGCCAAGCTTTTTTTAATTATTCCTCTTTCTTTTAAAATTTCTGGTGTTACAACATCACCATCTTTGAAGAAATTATTTAAATCACTAAGATTAATTGTTGCATATTCAACTCTAAATCTTTTGTTATTAAATCCTCTTTTAGGTATTCTTCTATATAATGGAGATTGTCCACCTTGGAACCATGCAGGAATAGAAGCACCACTTCTAGACTTTTGACCATTTTCACCACGAGTAGCAGTTTTACCCATGCCTGATCCTGGTCCTCTTCCTACTCTTTTTATTCCTTTAGTTTCTTTAGATTTTGGTAAATTTTCTAGTCTCATTATAATTCCTCCACTTTCTTGCCACGAAGTTCTGCAATATGTTCTGGAGTTCTTTGAGCTTGTAGGCCTTTAAGAGTTGCTTTAGCAACATTGATTTGCGTATTAGCTCCTAAACTTTTCGCAACGATATCTTTAACACCAGCTAGTTCAAGTACAGCTCTTGCTGCACCACCAGCAATAATTCCACGACCTTCTTTAGCAGGTTTAATTAGTACAACACTACGACCAACTTTACCAGTCTCTTCATGTGGAATTGTTCTATTATCGATTAAAGATATTCTTACAACATTTTTATTGGCAGCTTGAATAGCTTTTTTAATTGCTTCAGAAACTTCATTAGATTTGCCAGTACCAATTCCTACTAAGCCTTTTCTGTTACCAACAGCAACATCAGCTTTAAAACGGAAATGTCTACCACCTTTAGTAACTTTTGTTACCTTAGATATAGAGATAACTTTTTCTTCTAATAAGTTTTTCTTCGCATCATTATTTTTACGATTAAACGGTTTCTTTTCCATGCTTCCTCCTTATATCTCTAATCCTGCTTCTCTAGCAGCATCTGCTAGAGCGCTTACACGACCATGATATAAGTAACCACCACGGTCAAAAACTACTTTATTAATTTTTGCTTTTTTACATTTTTCAGCAATATCTTTACCTACTAATTTAGCAGCTTCAATATTACCACCATTAGCTATTTTTAAACTACGGCTTGAAGATGATACTAGTGTTGTTCCAGTTACATCATCAATTACTTGAGCGTAAATTTCAGAATTGGAACGAAATACATTAAGTCTTGGCATTTCTTTAGTACCACTTATATTTTTTCTAACTCTTGTATGTCTTATTTTACGAAGAGTATTTCTAGATTCTTTTTTTATCATATTTTACCTCCTTAAGCCGCTTTCTTTCCTTCTTTACGACGAACATATTCATCTTTATAACGAATACCTTTACCTTTATATGGTTCAGGTTCTCTTATCTTACGAACATTAGCCGCAAATTCAGAAACTTTTTGTTTATCAATACCTTTAATTGTTATTTCTGTATTACTTACTAGTTCAGCTTTTAGTCCTTCTGGAACTACTACTTCAACTGGATGTGAGTAACCAGCATTAACAACTATTTTGTTTCCTTGAACATTGAAACGATAACCAACACCGATAGCTTCTAATCCTTTTTCGAAACCTTTTGATACACCAATTAACATATTATTAATTAATGAATTAACAGTTCCTTGCATCATATTAGCAGTCTTTGAAAGGTTTACTTGTTTAGTTTTAACAGTACCTTCTTCAACTACTACTGAAATTAAAGGATTAACATCTAGGGTAAGTTCACCTTTACTACCTTTAACTAATAACTTATTACCATCAATTGTAACAGTTACACCTTCAGGTATATTTAATTTTCTTTCACCTATTCTACTCATAATTACTTACCAAATATAGGCAAGGACTTCGCCTCCTAACTTTTGGCTTCTTGCTTCTTTATCAGTCATTAGACCTTTAGAAGTAGAAATTATAGCAATACCTAAGCCGTTTAGAACACGAGGAACTTCGGAAGCTTTAGCATATACTCTTAAACCAGATTTACTAATTCTTCTTAAGCCAGTAATAACTCTTTCTTTTTTAGCACCATATTTAAGAGTTAATGTTAAACTATCACCTTGGGTACTTTTTTCATATTTAAAATCTTCTATGTAACCTTCACGCTTTAATATTTCCGCAATACCTAAAGTCATTTTTGTACCAATTACAGTAACTTCAGGATATCTCATAATATTAGCATTTCTTATACGAGTTAACATATCTGCTATTTTATCTTGTACAAACATATTTGCTCCTCCTTCTACCAACTTGATTTCTTGACGCCAGGAATTTGACCTTTATTTGCTAGTTCTCTAAAACAAATACGACATAATTTGAATTTAGATAAAACTGCATGTGGTCTTCCGCATCTTTCACATCTTGTATATTCTCTAGTCGAAAATTTTTGTTTACGACTATTTTTAACAACCATACTTTTCTTTGCCATAACTTCACCTAACCTTTAAATGGCATTCCAAATGCCTTAAGTAATGCAAGTGCTTCTTCATTACTCTTTGCTGTTGTAACAAAGACGATATCCATTCCTCTAACTTTATAAACATTATCATATTCAATTTCTGGGAAGATTAATTGTTCTTTAATTCCTAAAGTATAATTACCATTACCATCAAAAGCATGAGCAGATATGCCACGGAAATCACGAACTCTTGGTAAACCAATTTTGATTAATTTTTCCATAAAATTGTACATATTTTCACCTCTAAGTGTTACTTTAACACCAACAGGTTGACCTTCTCTTAATTTAAAGCCAGCGATTGATTTACGAGCATTTGTAATAATTGGATGTTGACCTGTAATAAGTTCAAGATCTTTTTGGGCAGCTTCAATAAATTTAACATCATGACTACCTTCACCAACGCCCATATTAATAACTATTTTATCTAGACGTGGAACTTGCATTATACTTTTATATGAAAATTCTTTCATTAAATCTTTTTTTATTGTTTTATCATATAGTTCTTTAAAATTACTCATAAATTCACCTACTTACTAGCTTTCTTGGTAGTTTTCTTTTCTGTTGTTTTCTTAGTTTCTTTCTTAGTTGTCTTTGTTTCTTTTTCTTCTACCTTTTTAGTTTCTTTTTTAACTTCTTTTTTTGGTTTTTCATCTTTAACTAATTTAACATTAGAAATATGAATTGGCATTTCGATATCAAAAATACCACCTTTATCTTCATTAGTTCTAGGTTTTGTATGTCTTTTAGATATATTAATACCTTCAACAACAACTTTTTGGGCATTTTTAAATGTCTTTAAAACTTTACCAGTTTTGCCTTTATCTTCACCAGCAATAACCATTACATTGTCATTTACTTTTATTTTCATATATCCTCCTATAAAACCTCAGGAGCTAGGGAAACGATCTTCATATAATCTTTTTCTCTTAATTCTCTAGCTACTGGACCTAGTACTCTTGTACCAACTGGTGATTTATCATCTCTAATAATAACGCAAGCATTATCATCAAATTTGATATAACTACCATCAGCACGACGAACACCTTCAACAGTTCTTACGATAACAGCTTTTACAACTTTACCTTTTGGCATATTACTATTAGGAATAGCTTTTTTAACAGTACCAACAACAACATCACCAATGTTACCGCTTCTAACTTTAGATCCGCCTAAAACTTTAATTACTAAAAGTTCACGAGCACCTGTATTGTCAGCAACTTTTAATCTTGTTTCTTGACTAACCATAATATACCTCCTAAAGTACTACAGCTTTTTCTAAGACTTCAACTAATTCGTATTTCTTAGTTTTAGAAATAGGTTTAGTCATTCTTATTCTAACTGTATCTCCTATATTTGCTTTATTTTCTGCATCATGTGTTGCATATTTTTTAGAATATTTAACACGTTTATTATATAGTGGATGACGCTTGTAAGTTTCAACTAAAACAGTTATAGTCTTATCATTTTTACTACTTACTACTTTTCCAACTAATTCTTGTACTCTTTTAGCCATTATTTACGTCCCTCCTCTATTTCTCTTTCTTTAAGAACAGTTTTCATTTTAGCAACATCTTTTCTTAATGCTCTAAGTTCAGTTGGATGTTCTAAAGTACCATTTGCTTGTTGCATTCTTTTAGTGAATAATTCTTCTTTTGTACTAATTATCTTTTTCTTTAAATCAGCATCAGATAATTTTCTAATATCTTTAATATCCACTGTTATTCACCGTCCTTTTTAACAAATTTACATTTGATAGGTAGTTTATGAGAAGCAAGTCTTAAAGCTTCACGAGCAACTGCTTCTTCAACTTCACTAATTTCAAACATAATTTTACCTTCTTTAACTACGGCAACATATTGTTCTACGTTACCTTTACCTTTACCTTGACGAGTTTCAAGAGGTTTCATAGTTAATGGTAAATGTGGGAATATATTAATAAATACTTTTCCACCACGTTTCATATAACGAGTCATAGCAATACGAGCTGCTTCAATTTGACGAGCAGAAACCCAATTACCTTCTAAGGCCATTAGACCATAATCACCTTTAGTAAGGGTTGTATTTCCTTTAGCAT
>CANQDM010000053.1 GCA_947591505.1 uncultured Bacilli bacterium
CCTGCGCCGCTTACACGACCTTCCGGTTTTCAAGACCGGTCCCTTCAACCAGACTTGGGTATTCCTCCATTTCAAAAGGACAAATTGATTATAACATATGTAAAAAGGAAGTGTCAACCTTAAATATAGTAAAAATATATGAAAAAAGTATTGAAATTATTTTAAAAAAAAGTTATAATCAATATTGTCTTAAGCAATTAAGGCACGAAGTGCCCAAGTGGCGGAATAGGTAGACGCACAGGACTTAAAATCCTGCGAGATTTAAACCTCGTGCCGGTTCAAGTCCGGCCTTGGGCACCATTTTTTGAATTAGAACTTCCAATATGGGAGTTTTTTTATGCCTTGGTTTAAAAAACTTTTATCTATAAATTCTTCTTAATTTCTTCAATTTCTTGATTTAAAGCATTAACCATTTTTATTAACATTTTCATAGTTTCTTCATCTGTTTGATTAGAATTTGATGAATTAATATCATTTTGCTTATTGCTTTCACTAAATGATCCAGGAGTCTGAGTTCTACTTTGTAATAATTGCCCATAGGCTGCATTGGTACATAAATATTGAGAAACAAGCATTAACCAGTTACCTAAAGCATTTTGTTCATTTGGCGTAGAATCATCTACTAAAAGAGCACCAACTATTACAGCACTCAGAGAAAATAATTGAGGGTTAATTTCCGGCAAACGCAAAAATATCCCCCCTTAATAAATAATATGTTGTAAATTGCTCTATTTTGAGTGTGTCAAATATTTGACAATGGCTTTAAAAAAACGTCAAAAACCATTTACATATTTTTGGACGAATAATATAATTTACTTAGATAAATAAATTGTAGCATTTTGTCGTATTACACAAAATTGATTTATCTATAGAATTGAAAGAGGTATGAATATGAAAAGAATGGGTGCTAAAATTAAAAGAAATAAGTTCTTTTTAGTATCAGTAATGAGTATATTAACACTTATTTTAATAACTGGAATTCAATATGCTTATGCATACTATTATAACGAATCCGATTCTTTGCCTATTTTTTCTAATTTGGTTGGTGATTTTGATTCTGGCAATGGTGATATTAATATTGTTATATATAAAGAAACCAAAGTTAAAAGTGATGAATTTGTTAAAACATATGTTGTGCCTGCGGTTGGTTATTCATTTAATATGGATAGGACTTCTTGTAAAGCGCCTTCAGGTCAAAAAATAACTTGCAAAAAAGATGATCCAACGTCAGCATGTAATTATACTTTTGATGAAAAAACAAAAGAATTTAGTTTAACAAGTAATCAAAAAGTAACATGTCAATTCTATTTTAATAAAGATTATGAAAATGATATTGAATTATATGTAATGATCCAAGATGAAAATGGTACACATACTCATGGACAAAAAAAATATCGTAATGTAGATGATATTCCAGCATTTGGTTTTACTTATAATAATGATTATGAATGCGAAAATGGCTCAACTGTAGAAGTTGATCCTGAAACAGGAAAAATTAAAGTATTGGCTGAGCAAAGAGATGTATGCTATGTGTATTACGATGGCGATTTAAAAGCAGCAGATATAATTGCTAATGTTTATATTCAAAAAACTGTTGGCGGTTTATATACTAAAGTAAGTTCTATTCCAAGTGCTCAAAAATATGTTATATCTCAAAACGAAAAAAGTTATTGTCATACTTTTGATGGCAGAGAAACAGGAATTGTTCCAACATATGAAAATGGTTCTATAAATATTTCAGAAGCAGAAGAAAAGCAAATATGCGAAGTTTACTTAGATATTGATACAAGTAGCAATTAATTTGACGTATATCTTAAATAATATTATAATTAATCATAGGTTGCTGATTTAGTTTAGTGGTAAAACAGATGCATGGTAAGCATCAGAGGACTGTTCAATTCAGTCATTCAGCACCAGATATGATATTAAGCTTGAATTTAAATGAATTTAAGTTTTTATATGTAATATACTTTATTTGACATTTTCAAATTACTAATAGATTAGTTATTTTAAGTTTCTATTCTAATATTTATAATTTTGTGATATAATTAATAAGGTTCACAAATAATATATTTTAAAGTGAATGGAGTATAAAGCATGAAATTAAATAAAGAATATAAAGAAATTACTAGTGATATTTTAAATGATGAGCATTTTTTAGAATTGAAAAATTATCGCCATCATGGGACCAATAGATACGATCATTGTAAAAGAGTATCTCATGTTAGTTTTTTGCTTGCTAAAATTTTAAAAGCAAATGTTGATGATACTGTTAAAGCCGGTCTTCTTCATGATTTCTTTTTAGGTAGTTCTAATAAAGAAGAAAATAGTTATTTAAATCATCCTAAAAAATGTGTTCAAAATGCTAAAGAATATTTCAATATAAATGATTTTGAGGCAAATATTATTGAAACACATATGTATCATTATGCTTTAACTAAAAAAATGTTACCTTTTATAAATCATGATGCTAAAGTTAATGCTAAAGAATATAAGCCTGCAAGTAAGGAAGGCAGAATTGTTTGTTTGGCTGATTTATTAGCGTCAATCTATGAAGTAGGAGTATTTAAAGTTAAATATAGTGTTTGCTTATATTTGCTATTTGTGTTTAATATTATAAGATATTAGTTTTAAGGAGAATTTATGAATAAAATACCGAATCATGTGGCAATTATTATGGACGGCAATGGTAGATGGGCTACTGAAAGAGGCAAAAAAAGAAGTGAAGGTCATAAAGAAGGCGCTAAAGCATTAGAACGTCTTGCTTTGCATGCAGAGAAACTTGGAGTAAAAGTATTATCTGTTTATGCTTTTTCGACTGATAATTTTAAAAGAAATCAAGAAGAAGTTGACTATCTTATGAATTTAATAATTTATTATTTAAATAATAAATTACAAACAGTAGTAGATAGAGGAATAAAAATAGTATTTAGTGGTCGTAAAATGGGTCTAAGGGATGATGTTATTAAGGCAATTGATACCATTACACAAAAGACAAAAGACAATGATAAATGTATTTTAAATATATGTCTAAATTATGGAGCTCAAGAAGAGATTGTTGATGCTTCTCTAAAAGTAGCAGATGATATAAATGCTGGTAAATTAAAAAAAGAAGATTTAAATAGAGATAATTTTTATAAATATTTATATCAAAATTTACCACCAATTGATTTACTTATTAGAACAGGTAGGGAACACAGATTAAGTAATTTTATGTTATATCAAGCTTTTTATGCTGAAATATATTTTGTTGATACTTATTTTCCTGATTTTTTAGAAGATAATTTAGAAGAAGCCATTAGTTATTATCAAAATAGAGATAGACGTTTTGGCAATGTTAAAACAGATTGAAAAATTTCTTTAAATATTTTATAATTAGGCTAGGATGTGATATTATATGGATCGTCGTACTTTAGTTGAATTTGTAACAGCGTGGATTTTAATAATAGAAGCTGCTGCTATAATGATATTGCCTATATTTAGCATTATGAATATAAGAATAGTATTTATCATAACGATATCTTTATATGGAATTATTCACTTAGTAAAAAATTTTGCTTTAATAAATGCTAAAGACTTTTCCGGATTTAATGCTGCTTTATCTTGTGTTGTTACATTAATTTTGTTATTCTTTTTAGATATTAATGATTCACCATGGAATTTAGCATTAGTATTATTTATTTGGGTAATCTTAATGAGTTTAACTAAATTAAAAGAAAGTGATTACTACCATGATCGAAAAAATAAACTTTGGGAACTTAATATTGTTAATTTAATATTATTTATTATATCTGGTATATTAGCTGCAGTTAGTTTAAATTATACCGGTGAAGTTCAAATATTAGTAATAGGATTTTTCTTCCTAATAAATGGTATTTTAGAACTAATGGATCCATTAGCAGCATATTTAATTGAGAAGAAGTAATTCTTCTTTTTTTATGTATTTTTATTTTTCCTAAACATATATTTAAATGTAAGAAGAAAGGAATATATTATGGAAATTTTAAAAGTATCTAGTAAATCTAATCCTAGTAAAGTAGCCGGTGCCATTGCAAATATTTATCGAGAAAAGGGGAGTGTTGAACTCCAAACTATTGGGGCAGGTTCCCTTAATCAAGCTATTAAAGCAATTGCTATTTGTCGTGGCTTTGTTGCTCCTACGGGTGATAATTTAGTTGTTATACCAGCATTTAATGATATTACTATTAATGGTGAGCAAAAAACTGCTATTAAACTAATAGTAGAAGCTAAATAATTTACGAAAATAAAAATAAATAGCGCTAAACTATTTATTTTTTTATTTTATTACTAAAAAATTACCTTTTCCTTCACAAATTAAACTATCTCTATCTTGCCATCTATTTGCAGCCATTATATCTTGAGGTATTAACACTCTTCTCTCACTATCTACTTTTAATATGGCATTAATATAAGAGCAAATATCAATTATTTTTTGTTCATATTGCATGTATTCTTCAACACTCGTAGCATTTTCTTGTAATTTTTGTAATCTTTCGGCAATTTCTTTATATTTTTTAAGTAAATATAATTGAATATATGGAATCCCTTTATTATCAATTTTGTTAATTAAAGCTATTTCATCATTTTTTTCAGCTTTTGTAAATGGTGGCAAGTAAATACGATTTTTGCCATCAATTTTACCCTTTCTTTGGCCAATTAGTAAATCTTCACCAAACATAAAAAATCCCCCTTCTTTTTTACAAGGAGATATTCTAGCAAATTTAAGTCTTTTTGTCAATTAGCTAATAATATAATAAGTTATATAAGAAATTGTTGCAATAACTGCCGCTACAATAAATAGAAGTGATATGAATCCTGCTTTTTCCATATTTATTGGTAAATTATCTTCTTCATCTATAATAGTAGGTATATTTTTATTTTCTAATACTAATCTTTTTTGCTTACCTTTACCACTTTCTATTATCTCACTATGATTATTTATGACATTACTAATAGTAATAGCAGCCGGAGTTTCAATAAGCATTGGATCATATGCTTTATAAATAGGAATACTAAGAGACCAAACTCTATCTTTATCATCATTATCATTATCTAATATATTATCATTTAAATTTAAATATTTTTGGGTATAATTAGTAATAAAATTAATTTCATTTTCCGCTAAATTAGGTTTATATAATAATTCTAATACATAAATTATTTGAAATGTTTCTCTTGGATCTATATTAAAAATATTAGGATTTAATTCACTTAAATTAATATGAGTTATAGGCATTTTAAAAGTACCATTATAATTTAATATAAGGATATTATTTTGTATTTGAAATAATTTAGCATTATCATTGTAATTTTGCAAATATTTTAAATATTCTTCATTACTCATATACTCACCTATTATAATAATTTTAGCAAAGTAATTTGAAAAATACAATTGTTTTTATACGTATTTTATTGTATTATAAAAATTGATTGGGTTATGAAGAGAATATTAGATGAAGAATTTATTAAATGGCTATCTTCTAAAAAGGGAGAAGATGAAAAAATGCTTGAGTTTCGTCTTAAGTCTTTTGCTATGTTTAAATCTTTAGATAATCCTACTTTTGGCCCGGAAATAAAACTTGATTTTAATAAAATAAATTATTATAAAAGTGATAGTGATAAGGTTACTAATAAATGGGAAGAAGTAGATCAAAACATTAAAAATACTTTCCAAAATTTAGGAGTAATTGATGCCGAAAACAAATATTTAGATGGTGTATCTAATCAATATGAAAGTGAAGTAGTCTATCATAAGAATAAAACAGATAAAGATATTATTTTTATGAGTACTGATGATGCTTTAAAAAAATATCCGGAATTATTTTATAAATATTTTAATACTTTAGTTAAATTTGATGAAAATAAATATACGGCTTTAAATGGTGCCTTGTGGAGTGGAGGATCATTTATTTATATTCCGCCGCATACTAAGTTAGACAGGCCTTTACAAAGTTATTTCCGTATTGATTCTGAATCTTTAGGTCAATTTGAAAGAACCATTATTATTGTTGATGATTATGCGGAATTTGAATATATTGAAGGATGTACTGCCAAAAGTTATTCTACTTCATCTTTACATGCTGGAGTAGTTGAAATATTTGTGGGAAAACATGCAAGATGCCGTTATTCCACCATTCAAAATTGGTCAACTGATGTTTATAATTTAGTTACCAAAAGAGCAATTGTTGATGAATCAGGGTTAATGGAATGGGTTGATGGTAATATTGGCTCATCTGTCACGATGAAATACCCAAGTTGTATTTTACAAGGTGATAATGCCGTTGGTAGTAGTTTATCTATTGCTTATGCTAAAAATACTCAACAACTTGATGCTGGCGCCAAAATGATTCATCTAGGTAAAAATACCAAAAGTAATATTATTTCTAAAAGTATTGCCGAATCAGGTGGTTTAAGTAATTATCGTGGTTTAGTTAAGATTACGAAAAGCGCTACTAATTCTATTGCCAAAGTTAAATGTGATACTTTAATATTAGATGATATTTCAAGTAGTAATACTTATCCCAAAAATATTGTAGAAAATGATAGTAGTACTCTTGAACATGAAGCCACTATTTCCAAGGTTAGTGAAGAAAAATTACACTATTTAATGAGTAAAGGTTTATCCGAAGATAAATGTAAAGAATTATTAGTTATGGGTTTCATTGCCGATTTCAAAAAGGAACTTCCTATGGAATATGCTGTTGAACTCAATAGATTAATAAAAGATTAAAGTTACTAAATGTTTATAATTGGTAACTTTTTTAATGTCATTTTTATAAATAATTAGTTATTTTTAAATTCTATTTCTTCCAATTTTTGTAATTAGGATATTTATTTTAAATGTGCTATTTTCTTTATTGAAAGGAGGTTTTATGTTGAACAATGTTATTTTAGTTGGTAGACTAACTCAAGATCCAGAGATAACAGAAATTGAAGAAGGCAAAAAAGTAACCACTGTTATACTTGCTGTTAACAGAAACTTTAAAAATGCTGATGGCGTGTATGATACTGATTTTATTCGTTGTATTCTTTGGAATAGTGTAGCATCAACTACCACAGAATATTGCCGAGTAGGTGATGTTATCGGTGTAAAAGGAAGACTTCAAACAAGTAAATATGAAGATGAAAATAAAAAGACCCATTATATTACTGATGTTATTGCAGAGAGAGTTACATTTCTATCAACTAATAAAAAACATGAAGACGTAAATGAGGATAGTAGTACTAAGGAAGGCAAGTAGCCTTTCTTTTTTTAAAATTTCACTTGATTCTCGGGGGGGGTATATTATAATAATCTTATAGATAATAGAGGTTATTATAGATGAAGAGAATAATAAAACATAATTATAAAATAATAATAGGTATAATAATAGGAATAGTTTTATCAATAACAACAGTATATGCAGTAGAGGCATATATAGAAAGTAATAAAGTATCATTTGATAATAAACATACCAAAACAAATAATGTCCAAGATGCAATAGATGAATTATATGAGCGAAGTGGGATGCATAAAGATAAATGGGTAGATAAAGAGTTAAATGGAGCAGATCCAGTATTACAATATCCATTAATACCAGTAGAAATAAATGATGATGGAGAAGCATATTATGCCAACGAAAATAGTGAATGGTATAACTATAGTGAGAAAAGATGGGCAAATGCCGTAATACTAATAGATAATCCAAGTAATAAAAATTATGGGGTAGGAGATCACATCTTAAAAGATGATATACAAAGTTATTTTGTGTGGATACCAAGATATAAGTATAAAGTATGGAATAAAGGAGATTATACAAAAGCAATTAGCTTCAGTGAATTACAAGATATGGCTGATGATACAGAAAATAAATATGCATTTAGGAATGTATTTGGAAAACCTAAGATAATAGAAGTGATATTTGGCGATGCAGAACATGTAAGAGAAGAAAAAGGAACAAAAAAAGGTTCAAATATAAGTGGTGGAGATGCAGATGTTCAAGTGGGAGAGTATTTAATACATCCAGCATTTACCCTGGGAGAAAAAGAGTTAAAAGGTTTTTGGATAGGCAAATTTGAAACAGGATATAAAGGGGCAACAAGTACAGCTCAAGCAGAAGTAGATAACATAGAGCCAGAAAATGTAATAATAAAGCCAAATGTTTATACATGGCGAAATGCTACAGTAAAGAAAATGTTTATGACAGCTTATAATTATAAAAGAGATTTAGATAGTCATATGTTAAAGAATACGGAATGGGGAGCAGTTGCATATTTATCGCACTCTCAATATGGAATAGGAACAGAGCCGAACACAAATAATAATGAAAATTATATGACTGGATATTCATCATTTAATGCTAGTCAAAATACATATCCTGGTGTGTTAGGGTCTGATGATTCAACTACGAGGCTTTGGAATAATGAAATAGGCTATTTAGCATCAACTACTGGAAATATAAGTGGTGTTTATGATATGAGAGGCGGTACATGGGAATATGTAGCAGCATGTGTAGAATCATCTCCAGGTAGAAGTGAATTTTCAGAAGCAGAGCTAGAAACTGAGATGAAAAACGGATATATAGATAGGTATAACAAGAATGAAAATTCTGCGTTATATAATAATAGAATCCTAGGCGATGCCACGGGAGAAATGGGCCCATTTTATAATTTTAAAGATGCTGATGGCAATGCTCGTAATCATGGTAGTTGGTATAATGATTTTTCTTATATAGTTCGTAATGATAATTCTTGGTATGGTCGAGGTGGCCATAGAATGGATGGTATTGTTTCTGGTTTGTTTTGCTTTGCTCTTGGTGAGGGAGAGAAAAAAAGTTTTGGCGGATTCCGTTTAGTTCTTTCACCCAACTAAATAATTAATCTTTAAGTAATAATCTCTTTATTTAATTATTATAATTAAATAAAGGAGTATGTCATGAAAAATCTTTTTAAATATATGGGACTTATGGCAGTTTTATTATTTAGTTTCTATTATACGGAAAAGATGAGTAGTATAGTTGTAAATAACAGTAGTTTAGTTAACGAAATTAATGAAAATAGTTCTAAATATAATGTAGATCCAGTTAGTGCAGTTATCGAAGAAGAATATATTATTCCAGGACTTAATGGCTATGCGGTTAATGTTTTAAAAAGTTATAACAATATGCGTCATTTAGATACTTTTAATTCCTATTATTTAGAATTTGATAAAGTAACTCCCAATGTATCTTTAGAAAATAATAAAGATAAAATAATAAAGTATGGAAATGTTGATAAAAAAGCAGTAGCAATACTTGTAAAGGATAACCAAGATATTATAAATTATTCTACTGATAAAAATATTAAAATAACTAGATTAATAGATCATAATACTTATGATATTAATGCAAGTTATGAAAAAATAAATAATGATTATAAAGAATATAACAAAGTAGAAACATTACTTAATAATAGTAACAATAATAAAAATATTTGTGTAGTTAGTAATTCAATTATAGATATATGTAGAGAACATAAAAAATATTTAGTACAAGAAAGTATTACACTAAATAATTATAATTTAGCTAGTATTAAAAATAATATTAAAAGTGGTTATATAATTTATATTAATGATAATGTTAATTTAACTGATTATAAATTATTAATAAAAGAAATATATTATCGTGATTTAAAAATAATACCTTTAAGTAATTTAATAAGTGAAGAAAGAGAAAGTTAATAGCACATTTGTTATTAATCAGTAATAAGGAGTGAAAAATAAAGGACACTCCTTTTTAAGTAAAATAAAAGGAAAAAATAAAAAAAGAAAAACTT
>CANQDM010000054.1 GCA_947591505.1 uncultured Bacilli bacterium
CTCATTTCCGACATTAATAGTGGCAAGTTCACCTGCATTATCATTATCAAGCATTAAGATTATTGGCACTCTTAATTTCTTTAATATTTCTACTTGTTCTTTGGTAATAGCTGTACCCATCAGAGCTAAAGTATTTTTGCATCCACTCGAATACATTCTAATCGCATCCATATTACCTTCAACTAAAATAGCACTTTTACTTTCTCTAATATATTTTTTGGCATTATAGTAATTAAATAATAAATTACCTTTTTTATAGATAGCTGTTTCTTTGGTATTAATATATTTAGCCATATCTTCGCCATTAAATATTCTACCCGTAAACCCTACCGTACTTCCCTCTAAATTAGTAAGTGGAATCATTATTCTATTAATAAATTTATCATGAGCATCTATTCCATCTTTAGTAACTAATCCTAAATCATCTAATTTATTAATATCATAATTTTTCTTTTTTAAAACATTATAGAGATAAGTTTTATTATCTAGAGCAAAGCCAATTTGAAATTCTTTAATGATATCATCTGTTATATTTCTTTTGAGTAAATATTCTTTAGCTTTAACTCCCTCTTTACTATTTAAATTATTTTGAAATATTTTGGTAGCAAATTCCATTATTTCATAATCTTCTTTATATTTACTATCTACTTTTTTTACTGGAGTAAAATCAATAGGAATACCAATTTTATCTGCTACCTTTTTAACAGCTTCTGGAAAGGAAATATTTTCATAATTTTGGACAAAAGTAAAAACATTACCTCCCTTACCACAAACAAAACATTTAAATAATTGGCGATCTTTAGAGACTGACATACTAGGTGTATGATCATCATGAAAAGGACAAATGCCAAAATAATTTTTGCCTTGTAGTTTTAGAGGAACATAGTCTGATATTATATTTACTATATCAGCTGAATTTCGTATTTCATTGATTTTTTCTTCGCTAATTCTTTCCATTTTCCTATCTACGCAAATTTTTCCCTTCTATATATATATATTAGCGCTTGCCTCCCGATTTCCTTTTTTTATTGTAAAATTTTTGTAATTTTCGACAACTTTCATCATATTTTTGGTATAAATCATCACTTTTTTCCTTTTTTTCTAATATTTTTTCTTCTGATAATTTATCTTTAGCCATATTAAGTAAAGTCATAAAATTACTCTCTTCTGTTTCTAAATCACTTTGGAGCATTTTAACAACGATTGCTTCTATCTCGGGAGTAGTAGCCATAAGTTCATCAAAATTAATATACAAATCGATTAAATTTTGCGCATAATAATATGGCTCTAAATTAATTACTTCCTTATTATTTATTTGTTCATTAAATCTTTCCGCACTAATTTCCATTTTCTTCCCAATAAATGTTTGACAATTTTGAGCAATTCGATCACATTTAGCAAATAAATCTCTAGAATTATTAAATATATTTTGCATATAAGCCAAATCATCTTTAATTTTGATACTATTCCCAATCGCATAAATAAATGCTAAAATACCCACTGGCCAATAAGTTAATAAAAATAATGTAGAAATAAGATATAAAATAGTTTTTAAAATACGCAATTTCTTCTTATTTATATTTAATTCTAAATCTATATTATTAATATTTAATCCTATTTCATATTGTTTTAACTCTAGTAAATTAACTTTAAAAGCCCATAATACCCCTTTATAATAACTAAGTTCTTCATTATCTAAAATTTCCTTAAAGCATTTTGTCAATTCACCCTCTACTTTAATTAAATCTTGATATAAATCTTCCAACATTTTTTTCACCCCTTAAAATGCATTTAATATTATACTAAAAAATTAATTTAAGTCAATAAAAAAGATATATCTAGGTAGTGCTAAATATCAATATAGCAATTGCTCACTATATCCTAAACCTCCTTAGGCGAAAGGTAACATTTAACACTACCCACATATATCTTTCTTTCAAAAATAAATATAATAAAAAATATTAAAAAAATCAAGTTAATATTTTAAAATAAAATTAACTTGACACAATATTTGACATTTTTCTTTTTAATTTTATATTAGGAAACAAAGAAATTATAAATATAACTAAATAAATACTAATAACTGAATTAAATAAAATGGCTATTATAAATGTTAATATACCTACTACTACACCATATATAATTTGATTAATTCTTCTTAAAGGACTATATTTTGGTAATGGGGCAATAAAGATACTTCCAAATAATACTTCACTATTAAGTAAATAAGAATTATCTTTAGTAATAATTAAATAAATAACACTTAACAATATATAAGATATATTAATAAATAATGGTATATCTTTTTTATAATAATAACTAAAAGTTAAGTAACTAAATGCAAGTAAACTAAAGATAATACTAGTTGTAGAAATACTGCCTATACATCTTCCGATTAATAAATCAAAAAAGGTAAAACTATAAGTGAATTTACTCTCTAATATATTTGCAAAAGTAAATTTATTAAACATAAAATTGATTAATATAATTATTAGATAAATAAAACATACTTTATTAAATTTTAAATATTTTTCTAAAAATAAAGTTATAATATATAATACTAATAAACTAATACTATAAATAATTAAATTAATGTTATAAGGCATAATCATGCCAATTAAAATAACATAAACTAAATTATAATCTATTTTTATTTTATGATTTTTTATTAAATCTATCATAAATTTAATAACTATTCCAATTAAAACTAAATAAAGAGGTTTAAATATTAGATAAATATTTATATAACCTTTTTCATAAATTAAATAACCATTTTTAAATATCCCATAAATAATTAAAGGAATAAGTAAAATAATATTTTCCCAAACTAAATAACTAGTTTTCTTTTTCTTCATACATATCCCCCTTTACTACTTTTTTTAAATCTATATTAGCAGGACAAATATAATTACATAAACCACAACCAATACATTTAGAATTAATAGTTTTATTAAAGAAACATCTCTTAGGATTAATACTAACTGGACATATTTTATAACATGCCCCACAATTAATACATTCAGTAGTTAAATTATTTTGTCTTTTATTAATTACAATAGTATTAATCTCTTTCGTTATAATAATATCTTCTTTATTAACATTTATTCCTTGCATGTAACCATTAACATAAACATTATATTCTTTATCTTTTATTTTACAATATTTCTTTATTATTTCGTTTAAAGAAGTTCCTAATTTAACATTAATTAGAAAAGATTTAGCTAAAGCATCACCACTGATAGTTACATATTTTTCTGTAATATCCCTAAATTTAATCGAAGTAGTATATATATCATATATTTCAATAGTATTAAATAATAGAGAATCTTCTTCTTTTAAGTTTAAAAATTCACATAAATTTGCTTTTAAACTAATTAAATAATTATCTGGTAATAATACTATTTTTATGTTGGGAAATGAGCCAATAATAGATTTAACATTTTTAATACTTTTAGCATTAGTGTTTTTAATGGCTAAAGTAATATTTTTTATTTTTAATATTTTACTTAAAAAATCAATAGTCATAAGTATTTCATCATAATTATTAGAAAGTCTTGTAAATTCATTAATAGAATACTCTTCTTCATCAACACAACTAATAATAAGATTTTTTTTATTACTTTCTAATTTAGTAATTAATTCAAGCAAATAAAATCTTTTTAAATTTTCTATTAATTCTTCTCTATTTGTTATTTTCTTTTTTCTTCTTTTGATATGCGAATTTTCTTTAAAATCATTAGTTACTTCTAAAGCATTAACAAGTTTTTTATTTAAATATACTTTTTTACTACCCGTTACATAACCAGATATAGAAGATATATAATTACTATAATAATTATTTTTATATACATAATCATTTTTATGAAAAGATGTATTAGTTAAAATAGGAATATATATTTTAGTTGGGTCGATAAATTCATATATTTTACCTACCATATTAATATTAGGATTTTCTTCTAATTTAATTAATGTTTTCATATTCCACCTAAATTCTATTATTATTTTAACAAAATACTTATCAAGTGTAAACTGCATTTTAGTGTAAATATTTGTCTAATTTACAGTATATTATTAGGGATTATAAAAATATATGCTATAATTTAAGAGAAATGGAGAGATATTAATGAATGATTATTTATCAGAAAGTAGACAAAGATTAGAAAAAATTAAAGAAGAACAAAAAAGAGAAAAATTTTTAAGATGGGCAAGTACTAACATTAAATGCTTAAGGAAAATTGATAATTCTGAATTACAAACTTTAAGATATCATTATGAAAATGCTGAATCTTGGAAAAATGTTGTCAATAGTACGTTTAGTATTGCAATTAATAATCTAAACAGTCAAGTTGATTATGTTAATGATTTAGAAAAGAATAGACATCAACAAGATATTGCTATAATGAAATTAAATGATTATATTAAATTCTTAGAGCAAAAATATGATATAATTCAAAGCGAACATATAACTCAAAATGATGATTTAAAAAGATAAATAGTAAATGCCAAATTTACTATTTTTATTTGGCTAAATTTTGTTGTATATTTTATTTTTATATTGTATAATCCTGAATTTATCAGTTTTTAAAAAGCAAAATCTCTCGAACTCAGTGTTTATGCTGAATTGAGAGATTTTTAAATGTTTGAAAAAGTGAGTACATGATTTTATTTTTTTGATTGTTTACAAATTTTTTTAATATTTTTTTCACTTATTATTTGATAATCAGTTCTAAAATTATAAAGCGTATGCAGTTTATCAGTTAAATCAGTTCTAGTGTAACTTGGAATATAATCATTTCCGACAAGATATAAATTATAATTTTTTAAAGTATCAATAATTTCTGAAACAGTGTATTTTTCATCAAGTGTCTTTTCTAAATATCTAAATATAACTAGAGATAAGAAACAAGTAAGAAAATGGGCTTTAATTCTGTCTTCTCTAGATAAATAAACAGGTCTAGCTTTAAATTCTGTTTTCATAATACGAAATGATTCTTCAATTTCCCATCTTCTTTTGTTAATTTTAATTATTTCTTCTACATCATCTTCTAGGTTAGTACAAACAGCATATAAACCATCATATAAAGCTTCATCATTAATTTTATCTTGATTTAGATTATAATTGTTTACTTCAGCAACTTCACCATCTTTAGTTGTAGGAATAACTTCAATAAATCTTTTGGGATCGTTTTCATTATTACTTTTTATTTTTTTAGGATTTTTTTCTATAATATTAATTGCTCTTTGAATTTGTTTTTCTCTAATATGTTTTTGATATTCTTGATATTTAGGAGAGAAAGTAATAATAAGTCTTTGTTCAATGCCATTTTCTTTAATCCATCTTTCTTTATAAAATATCTTATCATAATATTTATTAATTAATTCTTCATCATCTCTTAATTTAGAAATATCAAAGGTTTTATCTATACCAGGTAAATGCCAACCTTTTGATAAATCTAAAGACCAATCTTTTAAAAATTGTTTTAATTTTTTTAAAGATTGAGTAGTAACAAATTTACGATTGTTAGTATTATTAAATTTACGATTAGCAATACTAGATAAACCAGCATCAGTACAAACAACAAACTTGGTATTATTAAAATCGTTTATTATTTTTTCTTCCAAAGGTTTTAAAGTGCCTTGTTCATTTTTACTTCCTTCAAAAGTATCGAAAGTTAAAGGAATACCATCACCATCAAGAAATAATCCCATGCCAACGATTGGGTTAGGTCTATTTTCTTTGCTTTTGCCATATTTTCTAAAATCATCTTCATCTTCAATTTCAAAATAATAATTAGAACAATCATAAAATAAAATAGTATCGTTTCTTTTAGAATAATTTAAAGAATTTTTATAAAGTTCAGATTGAATATAATCGCTTTCTTTAGACAAAACTTCTAAGCTTCTTAAAATATCATTATAAGTAAAGCTAGGTTGTTCAAGAAAGTTTTTAGCAGATTCCAAAGTTTTTAGTTTGCTTGAAGGATAAATAATTCTAGAATAGATAAGATTAGATAAAATATTATTTAAATCATAATGAAATTGATGTTTATCTTTAATATCATTACAAATATGATTAATACCTAAATCATAATATATTTTTTGTAAGAATAAGTAACCTGCATTAAAAGTTTGTTTAACATCTTTATCAATTAATTTGCTTTGAGAAAAATATTTAATAATTTCTCTTTTATTTTCTTTATCTTGTTTAGTAAGTTGTTCGGCATATTTTCTAGCCCATATATATGGATCTTCACCTTTTGCTTTAATTTTAACTTCTTCAAGAGTTCCAAGTTTTTCAACGGTTCTAGTCGAATGCTTTTTATCAATAAAAGTAGATTCGATAATATAGAACAAAGTATTGGATTTAGACTTAGCAATTTTTAATCTCATAAATATCACTACCTTACAAGACTAATTATACCACGTACTCAATGTGTACTCAATATCAAAATTAAAAATTTGACAAAAAAATAACCATTTTATAATGGTTTGCACAATTTTTATGTTTCAAAACTGATAAATTCCCGCAAAAATATGATATAATTCAAAGCGAACATATAACTCAAAATGATGATTTAAAAAGATAAATAGTAAATGCCAAATTTACTATTTTTATTTGGCTAAATTTTGTTGTATATTTTATTTTTATATTGTATAATTAAAGATAGTAAAAGGGTTGACGGTGATACATTGTGTTCAAAGAATTTGACTACGATAATAAACCAGTTGTTGATATTGTTAATGACATGATTGTTGATGCCGTTAAAAATGGCGCATCAGATATTCATTTTGATCCAACTGATAATGATTTAATTGTTAGAATCCGTATAGATGGTTCTCTTTTAGATTATGCTAAAGTACCCGCAACTGTAAAAAAGAATTTAATAACTAGAATAAAAATAATTTCTGGAATGAATATAACTGAGACTAGACTTCCACAAGATGGGGCTATTAAAGGATTAATCGAAAACTTAGATGTTGATTTACGTGTCTCTTCTCTTCCAATAGTCGGTGGTGAAAAAATAGTTATTCGTATTTTGGATTATCACATGAGCTTAAATGGTTTGGATTCTATTAATCTTGCTCCTTATAACTTAGAAAAAATTAAGAATTTAATTAAAAAACCTAATGGTATTATCTTAGTTACTGGTGCTACTGGTTCTGGTAAATCTACAACTGTTTATGCAATGCTTCAAGTATTAAATACTACTGAGAGAAATATTATAACAGTTGAAGATCCGGTGGAAATGAAAATAGAAGGTATCAATCAAGTTCAAGTTATGAGTGAAATAGGTTTGACATTTGGTAATACTTTAAGAAGTATTTTAAGACAAGACCCGGATATTATTATGATTGGCGAAATTCGTGATGATGAAACAGCTCGTATTGCTGTCAGAGCAGCGATTACTGGTCATTTAGTATTATCAACTATTCACACTAATAATTCCCTAAATACAATTGAAAGACTTCTTGATATGGATGTTGAAAGATATTTACTTGGAAGTGCCTTATCAGGCATAATTTCCCAAAGACTTGTTAAAAAATTATGTCCTAAATGTCGTAGTTCTAGACCAACTAATCAATATGAAAAGACACTATTTAAAAAAGTTTTAGGTATAGATGTTGATAAAATATATACTGCTGCTGGTTGTGATGAATGCTTAAATGGCTATAAAGGTAGAATTGCTATCCATGAAGTATTAGAAATAAATCAAGATATTAGAGATGCTATCATTAATAATACTAGAAAAGAAAACTTGAGAAAATTGGTGTATAATAATAATGTTCAAACTCTTTTACAAGATGGTCTAAATAAAGTTATTGAAGGATTTACTACAATGGAAGAAATATTAAATGTTATAGATGTTGATGATGATTTTGGTAATAATGAACAAGATTTAAAAGATGTTATTATTGGTAAAAATAATATTGATGAAAATATAGAAACATTATAAAACTTCAAGAAAAAAATCTTGAAGTTTTTATAATTAAGTAAGAACTAAACGAAAACTTCCGTTTGCGGGTCCACCATCCCGCCAACAAAATTCGAATTGACCTGCGGCCAACGAGCCACCACTCCAAACGCCACCACGTCCGAACCACGGGAAAGAAGGACCAACAAATAAACTAAGGGTGCCATACCAGCTATTATGGTAATAAACTATTCCATCACCCTCATAATATCTATAGAATGGCCCTATCTCTCCTGTTGCATCTCCTAAGATTCTTTTATTATAAGTTGATGTTCCACTATCCGCGGGGTATTCATCAAAATATCCTGCTTTAACCTGATTTGCTAATTCTTCTTCATCGAAATCACTTTTTCCAACTTGACCTTTTACAAATGCCGCCACATATTCCCAAGCACCACCTGACATATCATAGATGCCACTTATATTTCCCGTTGTGCTTGCTAAATAACCAACAGGTGTATCCCATGGTTGAGTTTTTGATTTATCAGTATGTTCTGCTATATCACCAGGATATGCACTTTGATCCGCATTTGGTGCCGCTGAATAGCCAGTATAAAAATCTGATGTATTATTAACATTTACTTTATTTCCTATACCATATTGTGAGTGAGATAAGTATGCTGCTGCTCCCCATTCGGTGTTCTTCATCATATGACTATCTAATCCAGTTGCAAAACTTTTTCCTGCATTAAAGAACTCTTTTACTGTTTGATTCCTTAATGATACAACACCTGGTTTTACTACTGGACTCTCTATGGTACCTCCTGTTTCAAATTTGCCTACCCATATGCCATTTAAATCTTTTTCTCCAAGTGTAAATGCTGGATGAGTATAATATTTATCAATTGCTGCTTCATTTTCATTCATCTTAGGTGCATTTTCAACACCGCCAAATTTTATATCGATTATTCTAGTATTATTTCGGGTAATTTTCCATAAAGCTCCTTCACTTGTAGCATCATCCTGAGAATCCTTTAAATCGCCAAAACTTATGACAGAAGTATATTCTCCCATATCCCACACTTTATATTGATATCTTGGTATCCACACAAAGTATCCTTTGATTTCTTTATCATCTATTTTATCTCCTACATTGTGATTTACATTATCATTTAGTATTACGGCATTCGCCCATTTTTTCTCACTATAGTTATACCATTCACTATTTAGATTAGCATAATATACATCTCCATTTGGTTTTATCTCGACTGGTATTAATGGATCTTGTAATACTGGATCTGCTCCATTTAACTCTTTGTCTACCCATTTTTCTTTATGTATCCCACTTCGCTCATATAATTCATCTATTGCATCTTGGACATTATTTGTTTTGGTATGTTTATTATCAAATGATACTTTATTACTTTCGATATATGCCTCTACTGCATATACTGTTGTTATTGATAATATTATTCCTATTATTATACCTATTACTATTTTATAATTATTTTTTATTACTTTCTTCATTATAATAACCTCTATTATCTATAAGATTATTATAATATACCCCCCCCGAGAGTCAATAGAGACTGCTGAAAAAGTTACATTTTTTTGGAAAAATTGTAATTTTTTACATTTTATTTTACATTTTTGACTAATTTTTTGTAAAAAAAATAAAAGGTCATATCTTTTACTATTTATTTAACTCTTTTCTTTGACCTTTTTATTATTTTTTTCTTCTCTTAATTTCCTTATTCGTTTTATATTTGTTAAAAAGAGCGTACTTGCCCCTTGTATCGTCATTCCTAGTTTTTGATAATGTCAACATAAAAATGTAGGTTTTGGCTAATATAATTTTGTAGGAAAACCTACATTTTTATATTAGCAAA
>CANQDM010000055.1 GCA_947591505.1 uncultured Bacilli bacterium
CTTCTTCATTTGTATTATTATTTGTACATTTTGTTGATTGACGATAGTTGCTTGTTCTTTCCCAACCAGCAAGAGATGTTTCACAACTCCATTGATATCTATATTTTGTAACTTCTTTCGTTTGTTTAGTTGGGTTTACAGTAGAAGTACTACCTTTTGTACATTTAGAATCTGGACCTATACCAAACTTAGTATAACCGCTTGGACATATATATTCAGTATTCTTTGTTGCACTCTTCTTTAATGTTTCTTTAGCAGTACATGTATTACCAGATCTAGTAAATCCTTCTGGACAAATCATGTCTTTAGTATCAGTAGTAGGTACTGCTACATTTCTAGTACAATTTTCACCATTAACATTTTTAGTGTATCCTTCAGGACAAATTGCATTAGTAGTTTCATCTTTATTTGTAGATACGTTCTTTGTACATTTAATAGATGAACCACTGCCAGACTTATTATAACCACTAGGACAAACTGGATTAGCAGATTGACTATTTGTGATTATACATTTAGAACCACTTGGAGTTCCACTTGAGCAACTATAAGATGTTTTAGCTGTGGCATTATAAGTACAAGTTGTACCACTTAAAGTACCACCTTTAGGACAACTATAAGTTGTTTTTGTACATAAGTATCTATAGTAAGTTGTAGTACAATTTTTACCACTTGCACAAGGTGAAGTATAAGTACCAACAGCTGAACATCCATTATATGTTTTTCCTTTTGATTTTGTAAAACTTTGATAATAAGTTGACTTTTTAGATGTAGCTGTGTATTTACACTTAGAACCACTTACAGTACCACCTTTAGGGCAACTATATGAAGTTTTAGATTTGGCATTTACTGTAGAAGTAGTACTTGCAGTACATTTAATAGATGAACCACTACCAGATTTAGTATAGCCGTCCGGACAAATTGGATTAGCAGATTGAGTAGTTGTACTAGCAACGGTTTTAGTACATTTAGTTTCTACACCAGTACCAGATTTAGTATAACCATCTGGACAAATAAAGTCAGTAGTTTCTACTTTTGTACCTGTAGTTTGTTTAGTACATTTACCATTTTGATTAGTATAACCATCTGGACAAATTAAACCGGTAGTTTTATTTTTTTCGGCAATACATATGGCACTATCACCACTACCAGATTTAGTGTAACCATTTGGACATGTATATTCAGTTTTCTTAGTAGCTTTTATAGTGGTTTCATTACCTTTAACACATATTACATTATTACCATTCATTGATTTAGTATAACCACTTGGACAAGTATAAACATTTTCTGTAGCTTTATATGCTTGTCTAAATTGATATTCATAACCATATTTTGGTTCAACTACAGTTACTTTACAATTACCACTTACACATAATTGATTACAACCTAATTCTTCTGTGGTTTTGGCAACTTCACGACCACAAACTAGAGTAGTAGTCATATTGTATTTACCGTTTTCATTTGTAACAGTAACATAACTTGCTTCAACATCACAAGTTTCATTATCTTTATAAGTAAATGGAAGTATTAAACCTTTATCAATTAATTCTTTTAAGGTATATTTAATTGTTCCACCATTTAATGGTAGTTCTTTAACTAAGAAATAATCTTTTGCTATATCATGAACATAATGGAAACCATTAATAAATTCATTAGAATAAGCATCAGGATTAGTAATAGCACCATTATTAGTATTATTATCATTAACATTAACGTTAACATTGTCATTATTATTTCTAACTAATAACCAAATAATAAGGAAAATAACTAATGCTATTATTAGAATTAATAAACCTTTTTTTATTACACTTGGCCAGTCAATACTTCTTCTTGTTTCTTCTGTATACATTATTATTCACCTCCAAGTGTTAATGAATTACCACATACTTCATCAAATTTAGGATCTTCCATACCAGATTGCATAATGCATTGTAAGTCTTCCCATCTTCTAACTCTTTCATCATTATAATCATAAGGGAAGTATGTAGTATAAAGTGGTTTTATAAATGAATTGTAAGCCATCCACCAATCAAAAACATTATTAACAGTTGCAGCATCATAAAATTCTCTTGTAACCGTACCAACAACTTCAACAGTTGATTCATTTACTGGTCTTTCAGTAATTGAACCATCAGGTTCTATAATATTTACCGCTAAAGTATTATCAAATTGACTTAGTGTAAATATTTGTAAGTATTGATACATATTATTAAATGCTTCTTCAGTTTGGTTAACAATTGCATCTTTAGCAAGTCTTGCATATTCTTTTAAATGGATATTTAAATCAGTACCTTCCTCAGCAAAATAAGGTATAGCATCTAACTTAGCAATATCAGCATCAGTTAAACCTTTCCATAAAACTCCATCATAAACAGTATTAAGTGAACTATTAATTGAATCAGCAACGTTATTATTTTCATCTGTCATTAATTCTCTTTGATCAATAGCCATTATTACTTCAACAACTTCATTGATACTTGTTTCAGCAAAGAAATGATAATTGTCTTGAATTATATGAGCACGATTAACATAATCAACAGCTTTTTCTGCTAAAATATTATATCTATTCATTGTATCTTCATAATCTTTTAAATATGCTTCATTATAACCATTTACACTAATAAATTGATTACTTGGCACTGATTCTGGTATCACAACTGTATTATTTTCATAATCATATGAATTATTATCATCATTAGCAATTGGTTGTTCAATAGTATTATTTTCTTTGTTTTTATTTTTTTCGCTTATAGCATCAATTAATTTAAATGAACCTGCTCCAATACCTATAAGTAAAGCGGCAATAATTGCATTTTTAGCAATTCTTTTTCTTTTATCCTTAGCTAAATAATCTTCTTCAGATTCTTCATACTCTTCTGGATCTAAATCAATAACAACATCCTCAGGAATTGTTTCATCTGGTTGTGAAGCATTAGCCATTTGACGATAAACATCTATTGTACTATAAGGAATCATACCTTTAGATAATCTGTAAGAGTTATCTTCATTTTTACTTTCAATTGAACTAATTTTTTCTTCAATTTTAGCTACGATAGTTTCACTTGCTAAAATTGCTTTAGTAATTGAATCGTAATATTCATTTAAATTATCAGATAAATTACCATTTTCCTTTAATTCATCTAATTTTGCTTTTTCCTCTCTAAAAGAATCTAATTTACCTTGAATTTCCTTTAATTGTTCCTTTAAATTTTCTAATTCACCGTTCATATCAAAATCCCCCTTTGTGAATATGCCGTCTATAATAACACTATTGCATATAATTGTCAAGTAGTAATTGATAAGGGGATTTATGGTATTTTTTAGTATTTAATAGGTTTATTTTTGCCTTCAAAAGTAGTGGTATTAGTATTTGCTAATAAATCATATATTTGGCTTGCTTTTAATTCATATTTATATATTAAAGAATTTTTATCTGGACTAATACTAATATCTATATCTTTTTTAATACTATTTAAGTAATTTTGCCCCTTTTTATTAAATCCTAGTACTTTTATGTAATCTAAATTTAATGTTTTATTATCTTCCTTAGTTAAACCAATTAATATATGCATAAACATTCTTCTAATCTTATTATATGTATATCTTTTTGATTTAACTTTATTTATTAATTCTTCAATATTATTTGTACTATTAATTACTTTTTTAAGTCTATTTTCAATACCTTCATCAACATCTAAATAAATACTTAAATCTTTATCGGTAATTATTTTATATTTAAGTAAGTTAAATAATTTGTCTTCATCGACATTTTCTAAGTAATCTAAAGTATATTTAGGCACATATTTAGCGATATTTTCACCTAATTTAAGCCTAGATCTAATATTTGAGGCACTTACTATCTCATTATCTAAGGTAGTATCTAAATAATCATTAGTTCTTTTAATCGTTATTGGTTTAATATGATATTTATTCATTTTAATACTTTTTATGTATGATATACCTAGTAAATCATTTGGCTTAAAATCAAAGTCTATTTTTATAGCTTTAGCTAGAGCAGTAGGGAAATTTACGCCTTCATCTAAATATTTCTTAACATCTTTGTCATATTCTTTATTATTTAAGGTATAATCAGCAATTTTCTCTAAAGTATTAATATCATTTATTTCACTACCAAATACGACATATTCACAGTGTAGTTTTTCTAGAATAGTAATACTAATATTCCCGAAGATATCAGCACTTTGCGTTCCATAAATAAAGGGAAGCTCAACAACTAAATCAATACCTGATTGTAGGGCAATCTTTGTTTTATTTTCTTTACTAATAATAGATATTTCGCCCCGTTCTAAAAAGTAGCCATTTAAAACTAAAATGACTAGACTATTGGGAAATAAGTCTTTAACTTTTTGTAAATGATATAAATGACCATTATGAAATGGATTATATTCACAAATAATACCAATAACATGCATATAAATCACAAAATTAATATAGCAATTTAATAATTTATTGTCAAATTATTATTTATTTTATATAATCTAATTAAAGATTTTAGGTGATTTTATGATTATTGCAGTAGTAGGTCCGACTGGTGTAGGTAAAACTAAATTAAGTATTGAACTAGCTAAAAAATATAAGGGAATAATAATAAGTGTTGATGCAACGCAAATATATAAAGGACTAGATATAGGAAGTGCTAAAGTTACGGAAGAAGAAAAACAAGGGATAAAACATTATCTTCTTGATATCAAAAACCCGGGTGAAGATTACAGTGTAGCGGACTTTCAAAAAGATGCTCGTAAAATAATTGCAGATAATAAAGATAAAAATATCATTTTAGTTGGCGGCACTGGTCTTTATTTAAAAGCATTATTGTATGATTATCATTTTCAAGAATTTAAAAATGTTGATTATTCTAAGTTTAGTAATGAGGAATTATTAGCAATGTGTAGGGAAATAGATTCAAATGTTGATATTCATGTCAATAATAGAATAAGACTTGAAAATTATTTGAAAAGAGAAGGAAAATGCGAAAAATCATCTGAGTTATTATATGATGTTAAATTTATTGGGCTTACTACTGATAGAAATATTTTATATGATAAGATAAATAAAAGAGTAGATGAAATGTTTGAATTAGGTTTAGTAGACGAAGTAAAGGACTTATATAAAAAATATCCAGATAGTAAAATCTTAAAAAGAGCCATTGGTTATAAAGAAATTATTGCCTATTTAAATAAAGAAATATCTTTAGAAGATGCTATAGATTTAATCAAAAAAAATTCGCGTCATTACGCGAAAAGACAATATACTTGGTTTAATAATCAAATGCCAGTCAAATGGTTTCAAACAAATTATGATAATTTTAATGAAACTATTAAAGAAGTTATTAATTATATAGGTTAATTAAATTCTTGATAGATAGCTTTATTAAAGTTATGTTCTTCGACATTAACACTGCCTTCATCGGCTTTTTTTAATGCTTCATTATCTACTAAGAAATATTTATGATGCAGAAAATCTTCTCCATTACTACTAACTGGATCATCCCAAGTTAAATCTAGGTGAACCCATTTATCTTCATATAATAAAGCATTCCAAACATGACCATTAGATTCATAACTTATTTCTTCTTTCGTGGTGGCTATTTTATAATTTTGAATACCTAGTTTAGACAATATAATTGCCATTAAATCAGCATAACCATTACAAGTAGCATATCCTTCAAAAGCAGGTCCATAAGCATTATAAGAACGATATTTACTTTCGCCTTTATCATTTCTTTCAACATCATATTTAGTATTATTGATAATATAATCATGAATTCTTTTTAAATTATCATATAAATTGCTATCTTTTTTATATTGTTTTTTTATTAAATCATCCACATATTCATTTAATTTAATTATTTCATCATCGGTATATAAATAGATAACTGTAACTGTAATTTCACCAGACTCAGTAATAGATGTCTTTATTGAATTAAAACTATTATAAGGATGAACAAAATTATTAATATGCGTAAGTAGGGTTTCATCTTTAGTTATTTTAGAGGCATCACTAACACAATCAGTATACTCTTTAGGGCAGTAAAAAGTAAAATCTTTCCAACCTTGATTAATAATACTATAAAAGATATTTACTAAATCATTATAAGAATATGGAACATAAGTCTCACTATTTTGCACGTAAGAAAAATCATAATCTTTCGTATATTCATTACCATTATCAATTGTTAAAACCGGATTGCTAGAAACTGTCTTAACTAAAAAATTGGTAATTTTATTGACATTAAGTAAAATTACTAAGATTAATAAATAACATATAAGTGGTATGATAATTTTCTTCATATTAAATCACTATTTAATTTTACCAAAAAAAAAGTAAGTAGTAAATAACTACATACCTTTAATTTTATCATTTAATCTTTTCTTTTCGCGATCAACAGTATTTGCTTTAATTAAACCTTTTTGTAAGGCAGCATCAATATTTTTTTGTAAATCTTTAAAAACTTTATTAGCGTTTTCTTTATTATTTGCTGCTATTTCTTTTTCACAAGCCTTAATTAAATTTTTAACTCTTTGTTTTAGTTCATGATTTGCGTCTGTTTTTTTAGCAATAACTTTAACAGCTTTCTTTGAACTTTTGATATTTGGCATTATGTCCCTCCTTAAAAATTCATATTAATTCTATCAAAAAATATGCTAGTGTGCAAGTTTAAATTGTAAGAAGTTAATAAATCAAGCAAAAATAACAACTTTTTTCGCGAAAAAAAAAGGAAATCAGCAAAAAAGTTACTATATATATAAGTGAAAGGAAGATTTTGCTTATGAAAATATTAAACATCTATGTTGATGAAACCGGTGAATTCGGTTTTAACGATAAATCAGCTAAATTATATGGCATTTCATTTACTTTTTATGAGCAAAATTATGATATAAGTAATGAAGTTAATAATCTTAATGCAAGATTAAAAAAACTAGGTTATACTGGTATGATTCACATGGCTGATTTAATTATGCGTCGTGGTGATTATGTTAATTTTGATATTAATGTTAGAAAGAGTATTTTTAATGCTATATATCAATTTACTAAAAAATCACCAATAAAAATTCATTCAATTATTGTAAATAAAAAATATACTGATAATAAAAAAGTATTAAAGCAAAAATTACTTTTAGAAATTAATAAAATGTTGATAGCCAAAGAAACATATTTTAAAAAATTTACTAAAATTAATTTGTATTATGATAATGGTCAAGAAATATTGGGAACTATTTTAGATTCAGCATTTTTAAAATTTTCTTCTTTTGATCATATAGTTAAGTTTGACCATGTTAAAGAAAGGTTATTTCAAGTATCAGATATGCTAACTTATATAGATAAATATGATTATAAATATAAAAATAAAATGCCTATAACTAAAATAGAAAGATATTTTTTTATGCATGAAGAAATAAGAAAAATTTTAAAAGAAATAGATAAAAAAAGATTTCTATAATTAAAAAAGCAACCACAAAGGTTACTTTTTTAAGCAGCGCTTGGCGCTAACACGGGTTTGGTCACTTTATTGACCAACATAGATACAATACAATATCTATATTATATTATACCTAACTAAACAAGAAATTATAACAATTACTTGCTTTGTATTTATAATTTACCCTAAATTTAAGGATAAGTCAATAATAAATGCCTATTTTTAAAGAAAATTCATTAAAAAAGCAACCATTAAGGTTACTTTTTTAAGCGGCAATGTGCCAACGCGGGTTTGGTCACTTTATTGACCAACAACAGACAAGTTTTCTTGCCTTACATCTATAATTTAACCATAATTTCTCTAGAAGTCAATCAATTTCATTAAATTTTATTTTAATGTCCTATAATTAGACATAAATTTTAAGTTTAAGTATTTATAATATTATTAAGGTGAATAGTAATGGCTAGATTTAAAAGTAAAAAGAAATTTAATAATATATTTATCTATTTAGGTTTATTTTTAATAAGTGTAGCATTAACTATTAAATTTTTATATGATAATGATTTAGTAAATAATAATACAATAGTGGATCTCCTAATTAGTGATAATTTAGGTAATTATAAAAATAATAATATTACGGATGTTGATTTTTTATTAAAATATGCTTTAAATGTTGATTTAAAAAAAGAAGAGAAGCCAGTTACTAAAGAAGAAACACAAGAGAAAGTAGAAGTAGTAGAAAAAGAAGATACTCAAATAGATACAACTAAACCTATTATCTATATTTATAATACCCATCAAGAAGAAAAGTATCAAAGTGGGACTCTTCTTCCTTATAATATAACTCCAACTATTTTTATGGCGAGTAAAATGCTAAAAGAATATTTAGAAGATGAAGGAATTCCTACTTTAGTGGAAGAAAATAATGTAGCGGATACTTTACGTAGTATGAATTTAAAATATGGTAGTAGTTATAAAGTATCAAGAATGTTTTTAGAAGATGCCAAAAAGAATAATCCTAGTTTAAAGTTTTTTATTGATTTACATAGAGATTCATCTGTATATGATAAAACCACTACTAAAATAGATAATGAGTCTTATGCGAGAATTCTATTTGTAGTAGGTCTTGATAACGAAAACTATGAACCTAATTTAGCTTTAGCAGAGAAGTTACGAGATCGAATAAAAGCCTATAATGAAGATTTATATCGTGGCATTATGAAAAAAAGTGGTAAGGGAGTAAATGGTGTTTATAATCAAGATTTTGATTCTAATACAGTTTTAATTGAAATGGGTGGACAATATAATAATATTACGGAAGTAAATAATTCTCTTAAAGTACTCGCCAAAATACTTGCTAGTTATGTAAAGGAAAATTTATTATGAAAAAGAAAAAATTACATCCTATTTTAAAAATACTTATTTGTTTATTTATTGTTTATATTGCTTTATTTATTGCAAATATTAGTGGTTATTATGAAGGAAAAATAAAAGATGAAGTAATAGTTACCGAAGAAGGTATTAAAGAATTTGAAGAAAAAGTGCAAAATGGGGAAGAAATAGATATAACAGCATTCTTAAAAAATGATCGAGTAGATTATAGTAGTAGTATGTCTAATTTAGGTGATAATTTAACAAGTAGTATAGAAGTATTTATAACTGATGGTATGAAATTTGTTAGTGATGTCGTAAAATCTCTCTTTTAAAATCTCTTTATTTATTGTATAATCTCAATTTAAACACTTTTTAAAAGTTAAAAACTCCCTAAGCCTTTATTTATAAGGGTTTAAGGAGTTTTCTTTGTTTTTTAAAAATGCGTAAGTTTTTTACTTTTTGGTTTGTTTACAAATATTTTTCAAATTTTTTTCTCGAATGGCTTCAAAGTCAGTTCTGAAGCCAAAAATTTCATGTAAATCGTCCGTTAAATCTGTTCTTATATAATTTGGAG
>CANQDM010000056.1 GCA_947591505.1 uncultured Bacilli bacterium
TTATAATGCTGCTTTTCCTTTTGACATTGATATAGCTTATGCTGATTATCATTAACACCACCAATCTAATACACAGCACAAAAAATTGTAAATTTCTTTATTTAGCTAAAAAAATAATCTCACTTTGGAGATTATTCTAAAACACTATTAATTTTTTCTTTAGCAGTATTAACCATATCCTTATCTGGTATCATAACATATAATTTATTTTGTCTATATGAATAAGTATAATCATAAGCACCCGTTCCATCTAAAGTATAACTTTCAATTTGCCAATTTCTTGGACTACTAATTTCTTTTTTTATGAATGCCGTCATCGAACTTTGACTAACATTAGTAACAAAAGCGCCATCTAAAGAATTTAAAAGTTTATTATAGGATGTTATTATTTCTTTACTTCTGGCTTTATTCATAATAGCCTCTAGTACTTTAATTTGATTTTTACCTCTGCCAATATCGCCACCTGTAACATGTTTTCTATCTCTTACAAAAGACAAAGCTCTTTCGCCGTCTAAATTAACTTCACCTTTTCTAAAAGTAATATTATCATTTGTAGTGAATGTTTCATCATTATAAACAGTTATACCATTTAGAGCATCAACTACTTTAATAACTGATGTAAAATTAACTTTAACATAATAGTTTATATCAATATCTAATAAATGCTCTAGGGCATAAATAGATGAATTTACCCCATAAATACCAGCATGAGTTAATTTATCTTTCATTGAATTATTATTAATATTAACATAATAATCACGTGGTATCCATGTTATTAATATTTTTTCTGTTTTAGGATTAACCGTAAGTACCATATTAACATCACTTCTAGATACAGCATTTATTTTACCATATGTATCAATACCACTTACATAAACATTAAATGGTTCTGTATTAATATTAACCGCATCTTGTAAATTTTTAATACTATTTTTTATTTCTATTTTATAAATACTTTTCAATTTATTAAAATACTCTATATTATTTTCTTCTATTATAGATAATTCACTATCTTCTAAAATAATAGCAGGAATCTTTTTATTTATTAAATTTTCAACTAATTCATTACTATCTTCATATTCTTCATATTTTACTTTAACTTTTTTAGTTAATTTTCCTTTTACATCTTTAATAGATTCATCATTTTTATTAATACCTATATTTTTATTTTTTAAATTTTTAATATCTTTAAACTCACTGTCATTTAATACTACAACATTATAATTTTTTAAAGCAAAATCTCCGTCAGTTATATTAAATAAAAAGCCAATTGTATTATATAAATAAATTGCAATAAAAGTTAAAATACTAATAATTAGAACACTAAAAAAATAGCCAATAATTCGAATTCCTTTTTTGTGGCTAAAATTAAATAACACTAAAATAAAAGTTATAAACAATGATATTAATAATATTATGATATTTGTTATCATTGGTAAAACATTTAAGTAAAACAGGCCACCAAAAAAGATTAATATAGATACCAATAATAATATTGTTATAATTTTGTTAATTTTTCTTTTTTTTCTTTTATATTTTTTTACTACTTTTTCCATGAGTAATCTCCTTAAATAAAATTATAGCATTAACCATTTACATATTTAAGGAAATTTATTGTAGGCTTAACATTTAGTTTACTAATACTACTTAGTAGGGGAAAGAACAAGGCGAAAACCTCTGACGCTATAGGCCTCACCAGTGTTACCATTAAAGTAGAACTGACCTGCTATGCCACCGTCACTGAAGCAACCACTACGATAAAACCAAGGACCCGTAACACTAGCGAATTGAGCGTGGTCGCCATACCAACTAGAGTGATAATAAGGTGTTCCATTTCTTTCAAAATAACTATAGAATGGTCCCATCTCTCCAGTGGCATCACCTAGTATTCTTTTATTATAAGATGTTATTGTAGAATCTGTATATTCATCAATATATCCTTGTGATATTTGTTCTGTTATTTCCTCTTCACTAAAGCCGCTTTTATTTCCATCTACACTATTCTTTCTATATGCTGCCATATACTCCCAAGCACCGCCACTCATATCATATATTCCACTTATATTTCCAGTAGTTGATGCTAAATATCCAACTGGTGAATCCCAAGGCTGTGTTGTTTCTTTAACATTATGTGCTGCTGAGTCCGCTAATACCGTACTTTGATCTGTTCCAGAAGCAGCACTATAACCTGTATAACGATCAGATGTGTTATTAAAATTCACTTCATTTCCTATTCCATATTGGGAATGAGAAAGATAAGCAGCAGCTCCCCATTCCGTATTCTTCATCATATGACTATCTAATCCAGTTGCAAAACTTTTTCCTGCTTCAAAGAATTCTTTTACTGATTTACTTCTTAATGATACAACACCTGGTTTTACTATTAGACTATCTATGGTACCTCCCGTTTCAAATTTACCTACCCATATGCCATTTAAATTCTTTTCTCCAAGGGTAAATGCTGGATGAGTATAATATTCATTTAACTTTGCATCACTTTCATCCATCTTTGGTATTTTTTCAACACTACCAAATTTTATATCGATTATTCTTGTGTTATTTCCAGTTATTTTCCATAATGCACCATCTTTTGTAGCATCTGCAGCAGAATTCTTTAAATCTCCTAAGGTCATTGTTGTAGTATATTCTCCCATATCCCATATTTTGTATTGATATCTTGGTATCCACACAAAGTATCCTTTGATATCTTTATCATCTATTTTATCTCCTACTTTGTGATTAACATTATCATTTAGTATTACTGCATTCGCCCATCTTTTTTCACTATAGTTATACCATTCACTATTTAGATTGGCATAATATACATCTCCATTTGGTTTTATCTCCACTGGTATTAATGGATCTTCTAATACTGGATCTGCTCCATTTAACTCTTTTTCTACCCATTTTTCTTTATGTATCCCACTTCGCTCATATAATTCATCTATTGCATCTTGGACAGTATTTGTTTTGGTATGTTTATTATCAAATGATACTTTATTACTTTCGATATAAGCATCTACTGCATATACTGTTGTTATTGATATTATTAATCCTACTATTATTCCTAGTATAAATTTATAATTATTTTTTATTATTCTCTTCATTATAATAACCTCTATTATCTATAAGATTATTATAATATACCCCCCCCGCGAGTCAATGGAATTTCAATTTTTTGCAAAAAAAAGCATGTAAAGTTTTTATTTAACATCCCGAATTTTTTTATTTGGGATGTTAACTTTGAAAATTTATGGGGAACTACTTATAATATATATTTTGTATTTTGGCTTTTTTTATTTTAGAAAGGAGCTTTATTTTATGAAAGCTAAAAAATACAAACATCTATCTTTTGAAGATAGATGTACTATTGAACAATTTTTAAATAATAATTTTAATTTTACCCATATTGGTAATCGTTTGTCTAAAGATAGAACTACTATCTCTGATGAAGTTAGAAAACATCGTTTCTTAAAAGGTGACCTTGTTAATGACAAACCTTGTTGTTTTGAAAACAAACCACCTTATGTCTGTAATGGTTGTAAAAAACTTAGTTATTGTAATTTTACTAAGTACATTTATAGTCATGCTGTTGCTCACAACGAATACAAACAAACTCTTATTAATGAACGTGCTCATTTAAAAATTACAAAAGAACAAATTGCTTCTATTAATGATGTTATCTCTCCTTTAATGATTTTTAAGCATCATTCTATTAATCAAGTTTATATTGAACATCCTGAACTCCTTCCTTTTTCTAAATCCTCTTTCTATAAATACATCGATTTAGGTATTCTTGATGTTCGTAATATTGATTTACATAGAAAAGTTAGATTCAAAGTTAGTAAAGAATATGATTATCATCGTACTAAAACTAATATTAAAATTAAAATTGGTCGTTTTTATTCTGATTTTAAAACTTACATTGAATTTAATCCTGATGCTTCTGTTGTGGAAATGGATACTGTTATTGGTACTGCTGGTGGTCAAGGTGGTAAATGTTTACTTACTCTTTTATTTCGCAAATACAACTTTATGCTTATTTATTTACTTCCTTATAAAAAAGCTAAATATGTTACTAAAGTTTTTAATGATCTCAAAAAATTATTAGGTATTAACCTTTTTAAACGTTTATTTGAAGTCATTTTAACTGATAATGGTACCGAATTCTCTGATCCTGATTCTATTGAAATTGATTTTAATACTGGTGAAAAAGTTTGCTCTGTCTTTTTTTGTGATCCAAACTCTTCTTGGCAAAAAGGTGCAATCGAAAAAAATCATCAATTTATTCGTTACATTTTACCAAAAGGTACTTCTTTTGCTTCCTTAACCCAAGATGATTGTTATTTGATTGCTTCTCATATTAATTCTATTCCTCGTTTGTCTTTAGGCAATCGTTCCCCTTATGAAGTTTTTTCTTTCTTCTTAGACATCTCTATTATTGATAAATTACAAATTAAAAAGATCGATTATGACGATATCGACCTTTCCATTAGATTATTGCATAAATAATCTTTATATTTTCTTTATAAGCATTCATTGATCAATAGGCAGGTTCAAATACGCAATAATTTTGCCAAACAGTTTCTTTACTGTTTGGCCAGCATAGCGTTAAGTATTTGAATCTGGGTCCCTATTGTCAATGAGGAATTATAAAGAAAATTTTCGTCAAATTTAAGCCAAAATACATTTAATTTTATTCTCTTTTTACCGGGACGTTTTCTCTCTCCAAAAAAAATTTTTTAAACTTCCCGACTTTTTTGAATGGAATAAATTAACTTAAATTTGCTCATATTCTATCACTTTTTTTGCTTTTTTACAAATTTCTTCCGTTCTTTTGCCTTATTTTAAGCATTTTTTGGGATTTTAACTTTTTTATTATTTATCTCTTCTCTAGCGGGAATTTTCTTTAAAATTTAACGTGCAAAAAAAAGCATAATTATTTAATTACACTTTTTCCTCCTAATAACATATTTAAATTTCTTTTAAAGTAATCCCACAGATTTGCTTTTTTAATATCTTTATTTACAGTTATTCCTACTTTAGTTATTAAATTACCTTCATTATCTAGTATTTCGGCAATTCCTACTTTGTCTCCTTTTTTAACTGGAGCTACTATTTTATCAACACTTATATTAATCGTATAATTTTTAGCTTTATCATTGATATTTAAAAGCTCTGTGGCATCATTCATTAAAATTAATTTTGTAGATGTATCTTTACCTTTTTCTACTCTTACTTCATCAATTACTTTATTTTTTTCATAAACGACTGATAATTTAAAAGTATTAAAACCATAATTTAAAAGTTTTACTGTATCACTAGTTCTATTATCTGGTGAATCAACCCCCATAACTACGCTGATTAAACGCATATTATTTTTTTTAGCAGTTGATGTTAAGCAATAACCAGCAGTTTCCGTAAATCCAGTTTTAAGACCATCAACATCTTGATAAAATCTTACTAATTTATTGGTATTGACAAGCCATGTACTAGAGCCATCTGGCCTTTGTAAATAATCTTCATAAATAGAAGTAAATTCTAATATTTCCGGATAATTATTAACTAAATAAGTTCCCATTAGAGCCATATCTCTTGCACTACTAAAGTGTCCTTCGGCATCAAGACCATGGGGATTGACGAAATTAGTGTGGGTACAACCGAGTTCTTTACATTTATTATTCATCATTTCAACAAATTTATCTTCGGTACCACCAACTTTTTCCGCCATTGCCGTTACCGCATCGTTTGCTGATGCAATAGCAATTGATTTAAGTAATTCTTTTACTTTATAAGTTTCACCTGTATTTAAATAAACTTGACTTCCACCCATACTACTAGCATGCTCACTAATTACTACATCATCAGTCATTTTTAAATTGCCATTATTAATGGCATCCATTATAAGAATCATACTCATTATTTTAGTCATTGATGCTGGTGCTCTTTCTAAATCAGCATCTTTTTCATATAATACTTTACCAGTTGTACTTTCTACTAAGATAGCACTTTCACTATATTCAACTACTTCGGCAGCTTTAACTGGCAAAATAAAACAAATTAAAAAACTAAATAATATTATTAATTTTTTCATATACACCTCTAATAAAAAATATGCTAATTTTTTAATAATATTTATTTAGTTTATTTTTTTATTCTTCATATTCATCAAACATATTATCTTTTTGCCAAATATATTCTTCGTCATTTAAAGTTATTTGTTTATCATTTATTATCGTGATTTGATAATTTTTTTCAGGAATTAATTCAATATCATCAATCATTGGATCACCATCAGTATAATGAGCTGGAATATTGATGCTTATTTCTTTACCATCTATTTTATATGTACCAGATTCATTACCGCCACCACCACAAGCACTTTTAGGACAATACCAAGGTTCATATAAAAATGTTTCATCATCTTTAAAAGTTATTTGATACCAAGCATCAGATCCTTTATATACGTAATATCCTACTGTTTTTATGGCAAAATTTTCCTCTTTTATTTTTGGCTTATTATTAACTACTAATGCGATAACTACTATAACACTAACAACTACTACTAAACCAATTATAAGAGAAATTATTAAATGATCTTTAAGCCATTTCATATTCTATCTACTATATCCCATATTTTTGCATCTTTTATGAATATCAGTAATAATTATTTTATTATTACTACCCATAATAGAACATAAAGTATTAACTTTTTTTCTATATACTGCCAATCCTATTGGAGATTGTACAGGAAGTGAATAAGTTGGTATTTCTTCTTCACTTTTAAAATCATATAAATAGAATGATAAAGGTTCTTCTACTCCATTAGAATATATAAGTATTGTATCTAATGTATCCCCAACCATTGCGATATTTTCTTCGTTTGTCATAATATACCTCATTTCTAATGTTTATTATTTTAACACAAAATATACTGATTAACAATTATTTTTCTTCATAAGGAATTATTTGTTCATTTTTAACTAAATATGCTTTTTTAGCTAATTTAAACATTGGTGTATCACTTAGGGAATCAGAATATGCTTCAAAAACTTTAGCATTACTATAAACTTCCCTAAATCTTTTTACTTTTTCTTCTCCCTTACAGTTCTTCCCAATAATACAACCCTTTTTAGTATCATATTTAGTAGCAATAACATTTTTAATACCTATACTATGACAAAAAGGAATGATTATAAAATCAAAAGATGCCGAAATAACTACATCATTTTCTTTTTGTCTCTCTAAATAAAATTTTTTAATATGTTTTTTATTTTTTAAAATAAATTTATTAATGTAACTATCTAAATCAGGTAGTTTTTTAACAAAACTAAATAGTTCACTTTTAACATTTCCCAAACTACTTCCTTTCATATATTCTTTTAAAGCTTTAAATGAAGTTATACTAAGCATTATTGGATGTCTTACTAAAGAATATTTAATAAATTTTATAGAGGAATCTCCTTTAATAATAGTATTATCAAAATCATATAAATTCATGTTAACCCTCCAATGTCCAGTTACGTACCTCTTCTATGTCTATTCCCTCTTTTACAATATATGCCTCATGTTCTTTTAATTTTTTATGCATTAAATTTTTACATAATCTTACTTCTTCAGTTTCTTCCACATATTTTAGAGCATCTAAAACTAAATTATAACGATCTATTTTATTTTGCACCCGCATATCAAATGGTGTTGTTATTGTGCCTTCTTCTAAGTAGCCATGAACATGGAAATTATGATTAACCCGGTTATAGATAAGTTCATGAATTAAATTTGGATAACCATGGAAAGCAAAAATAACATGTTTATCTTCGGTAAATATTTTGTTAAATTCAGAGTCCGTTAAACCATGCGGATGTTTATTACTACTTTGCAAGCGCATCAAATCTATTACATTTACCACTCTTGTTTTAATATGCGGACAATATTCATATAAAATTTTGGAAGCAGCGATTGTCTCTAAGGTAGGAGTATCCCCAGCACAGGCTAAAATAATATCCGGATTTTTAGCATTATTAGAAGCCCAGTCAAAAATACCTAAACCTTTCTTACAATGGGTTTTCGCTTCATCCATTGATAACCACTGAATACTTGGATGTTTAGAGGCCACAATGACATTTATATAATTTTTAGTTTGAATACAGTGATCAAATGTGGAAAGTAAAGTATTAGTATCTATTGGAAAATACATTCTTACTGTATCAGCTTTTTTAGTGGCTAAGTGATTTAAGAAACCTGGATCTTGATGCGTATAGCCATTATGATCTTGTTGCCAGATATGACTGGTTAAAACATAATTTAATGAGGCAATATCTCTCCGCCAAGGTATTTCTTTGGTTACTTTTAACCATTTAGCATGTTGACTAGCCATTGAATCTATTATTCTGATAAATGCTTCATAACTATGAAACATGCCATGTCTTCCGGTTAATAAATAACCTTCCAACATTCCTTCACACATATGCTCGGATAAAAAACTATCAAAAACACTACCAGTACTTGCTAAGAATTCATCATTATCTCTAATTTCCGCATCCCATTTTCTTGTTGTTACTTTAAAAATATTATTAAGACGATTAGATAAGGCTTCATCTGGGCCAAATACTTTAAAATTATTTTTATTAAGTTTAATTATATCTTTTATGTAACTTCCAAGAACCCGCATATCTTCCGATTTAGTTACTCCTCTTATAACATCAATTTTATAATTAGTAAAATCAGGTACTTTTAAATTTTTTAGAAGCATTCCTCCATTAGCAATAGGATTAGCACTCATACGCATATTACCTTTTGGTGTCATATCTAATATTTCTTTTTTTATTTTACCACTCTCATTAAATAATTCTTCTGGATGATAACTTTTAAGCCAATCCTCAATTATTTTTAAATCTTTAATAGCACTAGCATAAGACACTGGCACTTGATGGGCCCTAAAAGTACCTTCTACCTCTAACTTATCAACAATTTTTGGACATGTCCAACCTTTTTTGGATTTAAAAATAATCATTGGATATTTAGGTCTGACAAACTTTTTATTCTTTTTCGAATCATTTTTAATTTTTTCAATTTTCTTTACAACTTCTTCTAGGGCTCTAGCCATTTCTTCATGATAATTAGAAGTATTTGTAACATCAACAACAATTGGATCCCAACCACAACCTTTAAAAAAGTCTATTCGTTCTTCTTCACTAATTCTTGCCATTATAGTAGGACTGGCAATCTTATAACCATTTAAATGTAAAATAGGAAGTACTATACCATCTTTCTCAGGATTAATAAATTTATTACCATGCCAAGATGTAGCAAGAGGACCGGTCTCTGCTTCCCCATCACCAATTATGCAGGCGGCGATTAAAAAAGCTCGGGCGAACGTTATCTTG
>CANQDM010000057.1 GCA_947591505.1 uncultured Bacilli bacterium
TCTATTTTTTTGCATTCAATTTTACATCAAAAAAGAATGATGATTTTTCATTCATCACTCCTTAATGTTTAAGAACCAAAAAAGATTCGCTTTGAATCTTTTTTCTATGTGAATTTTTAATCATTTAATAAAACAGCATGAATTACGAGCCTATTACGACCATTATTAGAACAAGTAGAAAGAGTAAGTATTTTATCATCTGTAGATACTGGAGTATTAAAAGCATAAATACTACGATCAGTTATTAAATTAATGAATTCTTGAAATTTTTTATCAGAACTAAATCTCGCTATTAAATAGTCATTGGTATTAGGAATAACATAAATAGAGAATATTTTCCATTTTAATTTTTGATATAATGTATCAAATTCAATTATTTGATTTTCAGGCTTTTTATACCATCCAGAATTTTTAACTTTATATAATGTACCAAACATAACACCACTATAATACATGTTATGACCAAATATAATGTTATTTTGACTTAAGTTAGTAGCATCAGCTCTGTAGTCCATAAATATCCAACCACTATTATCTTTTTGCTTTTTAAAGTTCTTTTTTAAGTAAAAATCATTATCACTAGCTTGGACAACAGGATAATCAATATTAGTATTATTTACTTTTAACCAACCAACTGTATCACTATTCATAGAAAGCAAAGTAGCCATATCATTAGTAAGTTTTAAACTTTCATTTGGTTTTTTATTTTCTTCTGTTGGTGTTTCTTCTGGTTCTGGCGTTATTATTTCTTCTGGTTCTTCCGTTTCTTCTGTTTGTGCTATCGTTTCTTCAATATCTTTTTGGATTTCTTCTACTTTTTGCATAGAGTTATAATTAGAATAGAAAACATAAAATACTAAAGAACTAATTAAAAATAAAGATATAAATATACAAGTTTTAATAGTATTAAGATGAATTTGATTCATTAAATTATCTTGTAAATATTCATCACTATAATCAATAATAAATTTAATTTTATTACGAACATTTTTCTTGTTCATTTTCTTTAAATATTCAATTAATTCAATATCATTAATATTTTCTTTAATATATATTTTAATATTTTTAAGTTGATGTTCATTTAGTTTTTCTAACATATTTTCTATATCATTTTTATTCATAGTATTAATATGAATAATTCTTAAATAATGATTAATATTAATAAAAGCATTAAAATCTTCTTCATCAGCTTTAGATAAAGGAAAGTTTAGATAAATACTTGATTTATAATATAGATTAGAAAAATTAGTCATATCATTTTCTTTCATAAAATTACTAGAAAATAATATTTCATTTCGCGAATCTATTTTAATTTTAGCTTTATCAAATAATTCTAATAAAAAAGTAGGTAAGTTATATAAAGAAACATATTTAATTGTATTTGTTTTAATAATACTTTCATATATTTTATAACTTAAAATTGATTCTTCTAATAAAATTAAATTAGTTAATCTATTAATATTAATAGTAACATTTAATATTAAGGGAGCTATTTCTGATTCTTTAATAATTAAAGTATTAATATTATAGGTATTAATTAATTCTTGTAAAAAGTTTTGAATTAAAATTTTATTTTGGGAAATATATTCATCACTAAAAAGTAATTCGTTTTGGCTAATTACATTAGTATTTATTAAATTTTTTTGATCACTTTTTAAACGCTTTTTTTCTTGAACAAATAATTTATTATCTTTTATTTGAAATAATATTTTTATCATTTTGAACCTACTCCTATTATATATAATAACACAAATTTACACTTTTTAATAAAAAAATTGCAAAAAAATGTTGTTTTTTGTATTTTTATGATATAATGTAAGCATAATAGGAATAGGAGAGGATAGAAATGAAGAAATTATTTGGTTTCTTAATGTTGTCATTAGTTGCTTTGCTACCAATGAGTACTAGAGCTGCTGTTAGTATTGTGCCAAATTGTGGTCAACAAGATGCTAATGGTGTAATTACTTGTACGGTAGCATATAATATTACTGATGAAGAAGGAGTTGACAGCTTAAGCTTAACTTTAACAGAACAAGGTGGAGCTGAAGTTGTAGATGTTATTGATGCAACTGGTTCAGAATGGAATGTAAGTTCTAAAAATGAGGAAAATGGTGTATGGACTGTTATTCTTGCTTCAATTGGTGTAACAGGTGAAGGTAATTTATTTACTTTCTCATATAGACCATCAGGAGAAGCTGACTGTGGTGTTGAAATTGCTTTAAATGGACAAACAGTTCCTGTAAATCCTCCAGCAGCGGAAGAACCAGATACACCAACTGATAATAAACAAACTGGTGCAACATTACCTTATATTGCTTTAGGTGCTATTGCTGTTTTAGCCACTGGTGCTTATCTAGCAACTAGAAACAAAGCCAAAATGTATAAAATATAATAAGTTAATAATCTAAACAACCTTTTACTGTTAAGATTTTTTAGAAATGTTACACTTTATTTATTGATAGTTCCTCATTGACAACAGGAACCCAGTAACAATTCTTATAGAATATGTAATATCTTAAAAATAAGATATTACAATAAGTATGACGAATTATTACTGCCTATTGTCAATGATTTGCCTATCAATAAATGTTCTAAAATTAAAATTGAAAATGTAACATTTTAAAAAGATTTGTATGTAACATTTTAAAAAAGGATTAACACTAAACAACCTTTTACTTTGAAAGGTTGTTTTTTTATGTTATAATCTTCCTAGGTGGTAATTATGCGTGAATTTACAGAACAAGAATTAGTCAGAAGAGAAAAATGTGAAAATTTAAGAAATTTAGGTATGGATCCTTTTGGACATAGTATAAAGGTAACAAGTAATTCTAAAAAAATTAGAGAAAAATATGAAGCTTTATCAAAAGAAGAATTAGAAGATGCTAAAAATGAAGTTGTAATTGCTGGTCGTATTATGAGTAAAAGAAGGAGTGGCAAAGCAGGCTTCATGGATATTCAAGATAAATTTGGCACCATGCAAATATATATTAGTATTAGTGATGTAGGAGAGAGTGAGTACGAACTATATAAGAATTGTGATATTGGTGATATTATTGCTATTACTGGTTGGGTATGTAAAACTAATACGGGAGCATTAACTGTTCATGCCACTAAATATACTCATTTAGTAAAAGCTTTAAAACCTTTACCAGAAAAATTTCATGGTTTAACAGATATTGAAGAGCGATATAGAAGACGTTATGTCGATTTAATTATGAATGATAAAGCTAAAGAAATAGCATTCATTCGACCAAAAATAATTAGATGTATTCAAAATTTTATGGATAACAAAGGATTTGTGGAAGTAGAAACACCTATTTTAACAACTCTTTTAACAGGTGCTGCTGCAAGACCTTTTGCCACTCATCATAATACTCTAGATTTAGATATGTATTTAAGAATTGCTCTAGAGCTTCCCCTAAAAAGATTATTAGTAGGTGGTATGGAAGCCGTTTATGAAATAGGAAGAACTTTTAGAAATGAAGGAATGGATCCTAAACATAATCCGGAATTTACGATGATGGAAGCATACCTTGCTTATTCTGATTTAGAAGGTATGATGGATTTAACGGAAGAAATGTATCAAACTATCGCGAGAGATGTATTTGGTAAAATGACTTATAATTGGTGTGGTAATGAAATTCATTTAGATGGTAAATGGAAAAGAATTAGTATGACTGATGCTATTAAAGAAGCAACTGGTATTGATTTTAAAAAGGAAATGAGTGTGGAAGAAACTCTAGATTTAGCAAAAGAACACAATATTCCAGTGGAAGAACATCAAAAATCAGTCGGTCATATTATTAATTTATTCTTTGAGAAATACGTTGAAGAAACATTAATTGAACCAACATTTTTGTATGGTCATCCAATTGAAATTAGTCCACTAACCAAAAAAGATCCAGATGATCCAAGATTTACCCAAAGATTTGAATTATTTATTGGGGGTAAAGAATTTGCCAATGCTTATACCGAACTAAATGATCCAATTGATCAATTAGAAAGATTTGAAAGTCAACTAAAAGAAAGAGATTTAGGTAATGATGAGGCTAATGATATCGATATGGACTTTATCGAAGCCTTAGAATATGGAATGCCTCCAGCTGGTGGTATAGGTTATGGAATAGACAGACTTGTAATGTTATTTACCGAAAGTGAATCTATTCGTGATGTAATCTTATTCCCAACAATGAAACCAAAAGATTAAGAAAAATAAGTGAGAAAAAAGCAAAAATGCTTTTTTTTTATTTTTCATAGTGATATAATCATAAATAGGAGGTAGGTAAAAAATGACAATAACACAAATTATTGGTCTAATAGTTGTATTGTGTTTAGCAGCACTTGCTGGTTTCTTCCTTGTCAAAAATGGTAAGAAAAATGATCTAATAAAATGGCTTTTAATCTTTATTTTAGTAGCTATTTCATTGACTTGGATTTTTGAAGGCGGATATTATCAAGGCACTGAATATTACGCAACTGGATTGAAGCAAATAGGTTTAACCGATATACCTAATTTACTTTATTACGCTATTGGTTTTTCTAGTGATAAGATTATATTCTTATTAGCATTAGGAATTCTATATGGTGTATTAAGTAAAAGCGAAAGCTACAAAAAATTAGTTAGTAATTTTGCTAACATGTTAAAAGGTAATAGTGTATCTATTATTGCAATTGTTATATCTGTAATATTAGCTTTAGTTTCAATTCTTATTAGTATATTTACAAAAAATTATGCTGTATTAATGTTATTAATTTTTATTATCCCATTAATACTATCTATAATTTTAGCTCGTAAATATAAAAGAAATGAAATTGTAGCAATTACAGTTATATCTTTTGTATTTACTATACTAGCAACATTATTAAATCAAACCTTTGTAGCATTAGCATTTGTACCATTTATGGTATCAGTAATTTTATCTATGAAATTAGATAAGATGACAGCATTTAGTGCTACATTTGGTTCTATTTTAATAGGACTATTAGGTGTAACATATGGATTTGAGGGATTGGCTTGGTTCAATCAATATTGTAGTACAACAATTACTACAGCAATTTTATATCGGTTAATTGTTTTAGTAGTAGCATTTATTCTATTTAACTTCTTTAATATTTTACATACTAAAAAAGTTATGGAAAATAAAAAATTAAATGACTTAGATAGTGATCCATTTAAAGTAGAAAAAGTAGATAAGAAAGCAATGGCATGGCCTTTAGCAATCTTATTAGCAGTATTATTTATCTATTTACTATTAAGTTATATTTCTTGGGAAGGTACATTTGGTGTTACTATTTTCAGCAAATTCCATGAATGGTTAATAGGTTTAAAAATAGGTGAATTTGCCCCATTTAGTGTTATAATTGGTTCTTTAGGTGGAGCATTTGGTAGTTATGAAGATTTATTTAATGCTTCTATTATATTATTTGTCTTTACAATCCTATTTGCCTTATTGGGTAGAGTTAAATTCAATGATTTTATTGAAGGGTGCAGAGAAGGAGTTAAGAAAATAAGTTTACCATTAGTTTTATTTGTTGGTACTTATGTCTTAATGCTTGCTGTATATATCAACCCAATAATGTCAGCTGTTAACAATGCTATGTTTAAGAATATTACAACATTTAATCCATTCTTAACAACATTTACAGCATTACTTGCTAATACATTCCATGCTGACTTTGGTCTAACTGGATTATTAGTAGGTTCTTACTTTACTAGTACTTATGCTGCTAATATACCAGTTATACATACAATCTTTACAACTATGTATGGTTTTGTTCAATTATGTTTACCAACAAGTGGTATCCTATTAATTGGATTATCATATTTAGATATTGAATATAAATCATGGATTAAATATATTTGGATGTTTGCAATAGGTATGTTAGTTATCTTACTAGTATTATTTACTGTAATGACATATGTTTAATAAATAATTTAAGGAGTTGCCAAAAGCAACTTCTTTTTATATGTCAAGTAAAATAAATTATTATTTATAAACAAAAAATATAATGATATAATAAAAATATACAACAATACGATATCAATTTTACGCTCCCAGTGTAAAATTAACAAAAGTAGTTGATTTTCGGGGGGGGTAAAGTATACTTATCTTATAAAGGTAGAAAGGAATTATTATGGGAGAAGAAGTAAATAATAATGAGAATAAGAAGAAACAAAAGGTAGCAATACTTGTTGGAGTAGTAACATTACTACTAGCAGTCTTAGGAGCCACCTATGCTTACTTTCAAATAAATACAGATACAGAAAGTAGTAATACTAAGATAACAGGAAGTACACCAGATAAGAGTTTAGTGACATTAAATCAAGAAATAGATAATTTACATTTAAATATAAGTGCCAGTGATATGGCAGAAGAAAATATTGATAACGTGTATTATGCAACAAATGTAGATGGCAAAGCATATGAAGATAATGAAACAGATGGAACAAAGACAATAGCAAATGTAACCTTAAAAGGAGGAGAGGCAACCACAGAATATAGTTGTACGGCGAAGTTAACAGTAAGTAGAGTAACAATTCCTGAAGAAGAAGCAGATGCAACTAAAGATATGATAGAAGTATTAAAACCAGGAGATATGTTTTTACAATTTAAAGGGAATATAATAAGTAATATATTAGATCTAAGTATGTTAAAAGAAACAGGCAAAATAGAATATAATTTAAGATTTAAAGTAACCGGAAATACCCCAGAGAAAATTCAAGCATATATCAAATTAGTAAATAAAGATGAACCCCAAAATTATTTAGCAGGAAGTAAATTAAATATCGATATAAATACAAGTGACTTAAAATGTAATGTATTTATAGAAGATCCAAAGATAGCAGAGTTAAGAGCAGATGATAGTAAAGGATATTTAAGTGAAAATTTACAAGGAGGAATGTATAGATATCAAGCATCATTTCCAGAATGTGATAATGAAAGTGAATGTGAGAATGCCAATAAAATGACAAACTGGATATGTTTTGGAACAACAGAAAATTGTGGTACAGATGAAACAGATAGTGATAGTAATAACATACCAGATGGAATAGATAAATATATGTACAGAATAATAGGAATAACAGAATATGGGGAAATGTATTTATTAAAGGAAACTTTCTTAAAAGAAGAAGAAACAAATACATTTTCTTGGAATTCAACATATCAAGTAAAAGATTGTTTAGGAAACAAATGTGAATGGCCAAACTCAGATATATATAAAAGACTAAATGGTAATTCAATAAGTGAATCAAATATATTTATAAATAATAATGAATATGAATATATGGCACAAGGAACAGAATGGTATAATTTAATAGAAGACCATAGCTGGATGTATGGAGATACAAATGAATATGAATATAATGGAGATGCAATGTATGGAATAGAAACAGGAAAGACAGCAACAAAAAGATATTGGCCAGATGAAGAAACGCAAACAACATGTAGTTATTATAATCCATGTACAGAAAAAGATTACACATGGAATAAAAGTACACCATCCAAAATAGGACTAATGTATTCACATGATGTAAATTATGCGCGTTCAAGAGGAATTATTGACGATTATATACTTGTAGGAGATATCTGGATACATTTCCGCAAGGATGGATATAATACATCACCGGCTTATGAATGGTTAATCACTCGCTTTGGTGCTGATCGAAGCAGTGAGGCGTCAGTTAATGCTTTGTTTGTTTCTGCCGGGGGACTCCTGGATCCCGCTCCATTATACCTTGATTCTGGCGTCCGGCCTGTATTCTATCTATCATCAGATGTAAAAATCAAAGATGGTACAGATGGAACAAAAACAAATCCATATATTCTAGATGTACAAGTAAAGGAGACTTAGATAGTCTCTTTTTTAGTCTTATAGGAAAGTTCAAAAATCATTGAAAAGCACTTGTAAATACATTTGTTTGCATGATATAATTATATTATCCAGGAGGTAATGGTTATGTTAGTTAATCGTGCATACAAATTTAGAATGTATCCAAGTGTAAAACAAGAAGAATTAATAAATAAAACTATTGGTTGTTCAAGACTTGTTTATAATATAATGTTAAGTAAGAAGAAAGATAATTCTAAACTTACTAGTTTTGATATGATAAAAGAAATACCTAAATTATATAATGAATACCCATTTTTAAAAGAAGTAGATGTTTGTTCATTAAGAAGTGCAATATTTGATTTAGAAAATGGTTTAAATAAATATTATAAAAAACAAGGTAGTTATCCAAAGTTTAAGAAAAAAGGAATAAAAGATAGTTATAGAACAAACTATATAAAAAATACATATAAAGATAAAATATATGAAAATATAAAAATAGATTTAAAAAATAAAATAATAACATTACCAAAATTAAAAGAAGTAAAAATAAGAGGATATCGAAATTTAGAATATATAAATGGAAGAATAATAAATGCAACAATAGAACATATAGCTAATAAATATTATGTATCAGTATGTGTAGAAGAAGAAATACCTTATGCTAAAAATAATACTACTTCAGTAGTTGGAATAGATATGGGAATAAAGAGTTTAATAACAACAAGTGAAGGAATAAGTTATGGTAATCCCAATTATTTAAAAAAATATGAAAGAAAGATAAAAGGATTACAAAAAGGATTATCAAGAAAAATAAAAGGAAGTAACAACTTTAATAAATATAAAATAAAACTTCAAGAAGTATATAGAAAATTACAGAATGCAAGAAGAAAAACTAACGAAGAAATAGTAAGTAAAATAATTAAAGATAATGACATAATAGTAACTGAAGATTTAAACATAAATAGTATGATAAAAGATGCAAATAAATCTCTTAGAAAAAACATTATTAATTCCACAATGAGTGACATAATAAGAAGACTCAAATATAAGTGTCAATGGTTAAATAAAAAATTAATACAAGTAAATAGATATTATGCTAGTAGTCAAATATGTAGTAGTTGTGGAAATAAAAATAAAATAATGAAAGATATAAAAATAAGAGAATATAAATGTTCAAAATGTGGAATAGAGATAGAAAGAGATATAAATGCCAGTATAAATATAATGTATGAAGGAATAATAAGTTACTATAAAGAGAGATATCAAAATTAAACAACAATAAAAAAGAT
>CANQDM010000058.1 GCA_947591505.1 uncultured Bacilli bacterium
AGTTAATACTATTGACACCTCTTAAAATTTAATCTTGAATATAAATTACTTTTAAACTTGAATCTCATAACTATTTACCCCCTTAAATAGACATAAGTTTTCTTGTTTGAATATTCTATCACTTTTTTAAGAAATGTCAAACCATCGGCTTAAAAATGGCTTTTAATGTAGTTTTCAAAGTCTTTAAACTTTATTTTTTCATCATAACCATTAACAAATATGTCATCACATTCGTCAAACATTAAATAATCAATATTATTAATTTTAATAATATGTGGCATTACATAAGCAATATTTGTTTCCTTAATACTTTTGATATTTCCATTTGTGATTGTTGGCTTAGCACAAGCAAACTTACATATCATTTCAACCTTTCTTTTTAATTCATCACTTATTTCTAATTCTTTAGTTTCTATTGTTAACATATATATCACTCTCACTTTCTAAATTTAGATAACAAAAAAACTAACATTTCTGTTAGCGTTTATTACTCTCGAAATCTCAAAAGTTCGAGTTTCCTATCATATTGGAGCGATTGGTCAAGTTATTTCAAACTTTACCTTACTTATTAGGAATTAATACTAATGCATCAATTTCTAATAATATTTTATCAATTAATGATTTAATTAGCAATAGTATTAAAAACTATTAAAAATTATTTTCTTTTTTTAACTTTTTTGCTATAATAAACACAAATTTTGAAAGAAGTGAATTGTATGAGTTTACCAATTGTTGAAAGACATAGTTTTTTTGAAGACAATGTTGATACTAAACAAAGAAATTTAGAAAGAATTAATTTAGTTAAGAATCAGTTTATGTTAACCGATGTGCCAATTTTATGTACTCCTGAATTATTAGATGAAAATATTGAAAAGATAAGATTATGGTTTCAAAATGGTGGTAGAATTAATTGCTATAGTGAAATAACGCCATTTAAATATGGATTATCAATTGTAACTTTAAAAGATTTAGAAATTAATAAATATAATTGTGAAGTTGTAACAAAAAAAAGAATAATAAATAAAGAAGGTACAGAATTAGTATCCTGTTCTTCATTTAAAAATGTTGTAATATTGAATAAAAATTTAATTAGAGTTCAAAATAATGATAATAGTTATAGTTTAATTTCTACCTTAACCGGTAAAGAAATACCAAATAGTAAAATGTATTATATAGATACAGAATATCATGATGGCTTATTAGTAGGAGTAGCAAATGTTCCTCAAGTTTTTACGGAGTGTGGTGCTTCTCAAACAAATACTTATTTTTATTTTGACAAATATGGAAAAGTTGTTTTTACTTCAAGCAACTATGCTATTATGGGACAATTTAGAAATGGTTTAGCTCTTGTTTCTAAAGAAAAATGTGTTTCAAAAACGAGACATTTTTCAGAGGAATATAAATGTGTCGATTGGCCTATTTTTACTGTTATTACCTATGAGTATGAGTATGAATATCATAAATATTTAATAAATAAAAAAGGTGAAATAGTAGAAAACTTAGGTGTTGATAGTGTACATTCACCAGATAATTTATATGCTCGTAAAACTAATAATTCAATAAAAGAAGGAATTATTTTTAATGCTAATAGTTATTTAGAACTTAATAAATATCTAATAGATGATTTAAAATTTACAGAAGCAAAACCATCATCATCTTCTTTATCTAAAGAAAGCACACAAGATTTAAGAAATCTTATTTTAAATAAATATTATAATCCTAAAAAAGAAATTGAAAAAGCTATTGAAAAAGTAAAATATTATACTAATAACTGGGAAGAAATAATTGAATATATCGAATATAATGATGATATGTCAATTAAAACTATTCATACTAAAAAAGTTCCTTATGTTTATTACATAAATAGAGATAGATTGCAATTAAATATAGATTATAATCCTAATTATTATTTAAATAGAGATAATTTTCAATTAGATAAAAAATATAATGGGGAACATAGATTAGTCAGAAAGTGAAATGGACTTTTTTAAAGGATTTATTGCCTAATAGTTAAAAAATGGGCTTTTTCAATTTTATTTAGTGATAGTTTATCAAAATATTGTATATAAATTAATTTCTTATGATATGTTATAACCTGAGTTTCGCACTTCATATTCGTCGTTTATTTTGTTTTTGTAATCATATAAAGCACAAGAAATTAAATCTTTTATAAATTTTTTTCTTTTAGAAATATTTAACCAAATTGTGCAAATAATTACTCCTGTTATGCTTATGCAGGTTGGGAAAATAATATAGATAGTATTCCCTTAACAAAGTTAAATGATTTTTGTGATTATTTTAATTTAAGTTTAGATTATGTATGTGGTCTTACAAATAATAGAGAAGTTTGTAAGACTAAAAAAGAAATTAACAAAGAAGTGGTTGGTAAAAATTTAAAACTCATTAGAACTAAAAATAATGATACACAAGATTATATTTCTAAAATTATTAATATAGATAGAAGTCAATATTCAAGATATGAAACAGGTAAATACTTAATAACTACATCTATACTTATATCTTTTTGCAAACATTATGATATTTCAATAGATTTTATTTGTGGAAAAAAGAGTAACCCAAAAATCACAAAAAAATAGTATGCAATTAAAAACATACTATTAATTATATTTCAAAGTCATCTCTATCTTTACTTTGATATTTTTCATTTTCTTTATTCCAATTATAATCATTTTCTATATTTTTAAAATCATCATCATTTAAGATTCCATTTTCATATAAGTCATTTGAAAATTCCCAATAATTTTCTCGTTCTTTATTCTTCCCAAACATTTTGTCTTTAATAAAATTAATTAATCGTTTAAATAAATTATTGAAATAATCGACCATTTGCTTTAAAGTATTATTTTCTTTTTTTAAATCTTTAATCTCTTTGTCTTTACTTTCAATACGTTTTGATAAAGTATTAACTTTCAAAGATAGTGCTTCATTATTTTCATTTAATATTTTAATTCTTTCTTTGTTTTCTTTTAATTCGGTATCAACGTTGTTTAATGTTACCGATAATTTTTTTGTCTTTTTAAAGTCTTTATTAGTGCTATCAACTTTATCAATATATTCTATAATTTTATTTTTATCATTTTCTGAAATAGTATAGGTATTTTTAACTATTGGTGTCTTTTTAAGGTTATTAATTGTATCTTTAATATCAGTTGTACTTTTATCTAATTCAATAGATTTTTTACTAGCAATTTCAAGTGCTTTTTGGTCTTTATTAAGTTGTTCTTTCATTTCAATATAATTACCCATGTCTTTAACATTTATATCTTTATTTCTACCTTTTTCTTTATTTTTTAAGATATTATTAAGACCATATTCTTTATTAAAACTAGCAATACATAAAACTCGCATTTTATCTTGTAATTTATGAAGACTATCTCTTGTAAATACATCACCTTTACCAACTTGTTTTTTCATACCATTTTTATTTTTATATTTAATAGGAACACCAACAATATGAAGATGTGGACTAGTTTCATCATAATGAATTATAGCACTTGCAATTTTAAAATCAGGGACTAAATCTTGTAAGTCATTTAATTGCTCTTTAAAGACATTTGTCATTTTATGTTTAAATTCATTATCTTTTGTGTCCCAATATTTTTTATCTCCAAGTTCAATAATAATTTCACAAGCTAGATCATTTTTAGAATTATCACTAATTTTTTTAAAATAATCAGTAATTTTTCTATCATTTCTACCTTTTTCTTCTTGCTCTTTATTATATTCAAGTCTTGCTTCTTCAAATTCTTCTAAATATAAATTTTTGACATCATCATATAGAGAAGTAGTACCTTTTATTATTTCAATTAATTCTTGGTGATTATCATATTTACGATAATTATGTCTATCTACTTTTGATAAAGTTTTTGCATTTTGAATAGCATTATTTGATAGAGAAGTGCTACCCGACAAATTATTTTTTGCCATATTTTTTGTAGTTGGTTTCCTATTTTTATCACTACTTAAATGTAGAGAATAAGCAAGTTCACTCATTAAAAATTACCTCCTTAACATTTCTTATAAAAATTTTTAGTAGTTGTATTTTGGTTTTTCCAAAATGCTTAACCCCCTAGGTATTTTGACGTGCCATCAAAATTCCTCGTGGGCTAGGGCTTCCCTAGAACCCTTTTAGACTTATTCCATATTGTTTTAAAACTTCGTAATAAAACAATATGGAATAAGTATTTGATAAAATTATTCAAAGTAATTATAAACTTCGTAAGCAATTATTTTCATAATTTTATTTACAAACTATCGCCACTTTCATTGTCTTATCGACAACAAAACGTGCCACGTTTGTTATAACTTTTTTTAGAAAAAAGTTAGCAAAAAATTTTATTATGTTGATAACATCAAAAGCAAAAAATATTTTTGTTTTTGATATTTTACCATTATGTTTTTATTTCTTGTTAGTCAAGAATCAAGACTAGCAACTATCGTTGTTCTTGACTAACAACATCTTCTTTTTCTAATTTATCAGGTAGTTTTTTAAACACATCTTGAATATTTACTTTTATATCATTCGGTACATTTCTTGTTGTTATCATTCCCATTGATACCCAATTTTTATTACCATTATTTTTGTCTTGTAGTGGGAATATTCTTACAGGTATTTCACCATTTTGAAGTGGCATCATATCTAATTTTCGGGTTTCTTTAAATAATGTTCCTTTATAAAGTTTGACTTCATAAAATTCATTTAATCTATATAAATGTTGCATTACTTTTTCAATAGGAAGATACTCACTATATCTAACACTTGTATCTACACATATACCATTGAAGTTAAAAGTAAGTGGTCTTTTCATATCAACATAACCTTGTTTATACAATTCTTCAAATTCACTATAAAGTGTACTTCTAAAATTTAATTGTTTAACTACATATATTTTATTGCCTTTTTCAAGTTCTATATTATCAACATATCTCATTATAATATCGGCTTTTGTTTTTCTACCTAGTATGTCCCAATTATCATTAAAAGCATAATATGATAGTGGTAATTTTATTTTATTTATAAAGTCCATATCTCTTTTAAGCAATATATCATCTACTGTGAAGTTTAATTGTTCAGCTTGTTCATTTTCTAATAATTTAGATTTAACAATTTCAATTTGATTATCTATTATTTTAGATTCTTCTTTAAATTCTTCTTCGGTAAATAATGAATCTATATATGCTTTTTTAATTCTTTCTTTTTTATCATTTAGTTTTTTAATCTCATTTTCTAATTCTTCTTTTGGGCTATCTAATTTGGCTTTTAATACTGGTAAAAAGAACTCATTAACAACATTGTCATATTCTAATATGTCGGCAAGTAAATGTTTAACTTGTTCTTCAATTTCAGTTTCTTTAATTGATATTTTACAATTATGACATTGATAATAGTAATATACATTACCATTTTTCTTTCTTGTTGCATTACCACCTAATATTCTTCCACATTTAGGACATTTAAGTTTTTGTAAAAATAAATAATCTTTATCTCGTTTATAATTTCTTGAATTTTTTTTCTTTTGCACTTGGCATTCCTCCCATAATTCTTTTGATACAAGTGGCTCAACTACATTTTCATAATATGTAGGGTTATCAGTTCTTTTTCCGTGAACGAAATCACCTTTGTATATTTCATTTTCAAGTATTTTTAAAATTGTTGAATCTCGCCAATTCTTTTTTCCGTTTACTTGTTCTTCATTGTAAATATTCGCAATAGTTTGATAAGAGTTTCCCTCATAATATAAGTTAAATATTCTTATTGCTAGGTCTTTTGTAATTGGATCAGGCACAAGTTTTTTATTTATATGTTTATAGCCAAAAGGTGCTTTATGTGGAATATTACCTTCTTTTATTGCACCTGCTAAACCTATTTTTGTTCTTTCACTTGTTCTCTCAATTTCATTTTGTGATACAGTAGTAAGTAATCTTGCAACCATTCTTCCATTTGCATTTGTAGTATTTATATCATCATTTGCACAGTCAAGATATGCTTTGTTTTCTTCCAAAAACTTCATTATGTTTTCCCAATCATAAACACTTCTTGTTAATCTATCTAATTTTAAAACAACTATTGTATTAACTTTTTTATTCTTTATATCTTCTTGCAATTCTTCAAATGCTGGTCTATGATTTCCTGTTTTAGCACTTATTCCTGCATCTTTATAGATTTTATATATTTCATAACCCTTATATTCACACATGGCACGAAGTCTTTTTTCTTGTTCTGGTAAACTAAAACCCTCACGTGCTTGGTCTTCGGTTGATACGCGAATATAAATACCTGCTATTTTCTTTTCTTCACTCATTTAATCAATTCCTTTCTATCTTTAATATTGAAAAAGAGGCGACAAAGACTTAAAAACAATTTTTATGTCTTTGACACCTCTAAATGGTTAATTATATAAATTTTTCAACTTGTTTTATATTACCCCACAAAACATAAAACTTGTTTCTTGTTTGTTTATTATATAAAGTTTTATTAAAAAGTCAAGACATAAGTCCTTTTTCAAGACTAATACAAAGTGTTTTTAGTGAAGTTAGTACATTTCTATATAATTAATTTAATTGCTTTATAAAGGCTTCTAAATCTTTTAATTCTATTTTATTAGATAAATTATTTATATATAAAGTATTAGAGTAGTTGAATACTAAAAATGTTATACCTTTGATAATAACTCTATGTGGCTCAATATAAGTTAAATTTGTTTTATCAATTTTACGAATATTACCATTAATTATCTTTGGTGTTACATTACAAAAATTACATATAAATTCAATTCTTTTCTTTAAATTATTATCAAACTCTAATTTAGTTTTTATAATATTTACCATATAAACCTATCCTTTCTTTAAATTAAACACTAAAAAAGTACCAACTTCTTTGAAATTGATACTTTATATATTTAAGTCCTAATTTATAAAAGTTCGGACAGATTTCCCAATGGAGCGATAACTTTACTTATATTCGAAAAATTATACTCCCAAGATTGACTAAATCAACTAAATTAATTATATATTATTTTAATTTACTTATCAAGAATTTATAAATTTTTTCAAAATTATCTAATATATCTTGTGAAATACTAATCTTTTTGTTTTTCATAAGTAGTTCTTGAATAGTTTTATTATACATATTTTTTGTATATTTTTTACTATCTGGATAGCATATTTTTTGTATTTCATATTTAATGTTATTTGGTAAAATGCTTTCCATTGTTTTTGTCCATTTAATATTAATATCTTTTAATGTATATAATTTATTATTTACTAATGGTCCAAATTTGTCTATATATCTTTTTTTTGATTCAATAGCTGCTTTATCTGAATCTAGAAGAACAATATAATTTTTTCCCCATCCACTATATAAAGATATTAGATTATCTATACTATTACAACTCATTCCAGGTATTAAAATTATATCATCTTTATTAAGCATAACCTTAAAAAAATAATTTAACGTATAATAATCGTTTTTTCCTTCCAATAAAACAGCATTATTACACATATCTAATTCATTAGGTACATATTCAAGAACATCAAGGATTGGTTGAAAGTAACTTGTTTTTTGAGGAAATTTAGAAACAAATTCTCTATATTTATACGCTTCAATGTCAGTGTTATGGGCAACAAATCCTTCATCATCATCTTCTAATGCTTTATTTGTGACTATGTAAGCACCTTCTAACCAATTTGGATTAATTAAATATTGACTATGTGTTGTATAGATTATAGTACATTTATTACTAATTTTTTCTAAACTTTTTAAAAGTTGTTTTTGAGCTTTACGTGATAAGTTGGCTGCTGGTTCATCAAATAAAAAGATAACTTGCTTATTTTCATTTCTCCTAAAACCTCTAAATTGAGTTAATAATAAAAATACAAAAAACCATCTGAATCCAAGAGATCTTTCGCTTAGTTTAAAATAACCATCATCATCATTTATCAAAAATTCCACATATACCCCAATTTCATCTTTATCAATATTAACTGAAATTTGATTAGCTTTATTACCAAGAACAGACGACCATTCTTTTAATATAACATTAGATAATTGCTTTCCCATTTTTAAAGAAATTTGTTGTACATTGGATTTATCATTGGATGTTCCATTTGCAATTCTATCTACTATATGCTCCTGTATATTTAAATCCTCATTTAATGAATTTAATATATCTTGAATGACATCTTTATAAAATTCATCTTTGTATTCTTTTGATTGCTTATTAAGATAAATTCTATCTGGAAAATCGAAAAGAGTAGTAGGAAAATATAATATTTTTGGCATTCTTTCTTTTAAATGATTTACGACTTTTTGCCAATTATCAGTGTCAATTTCTATCGCTTTTTTAGAACGAGAGTTTTTATTTTTACCTACTAAAGGAAGTTCCCAAGATGAATCCATTTTTTCAAATTTAGAATTTTTGTATTTATAAGTTTGGATTGTTGCTATTTTTTCGATAGAATTTTCTAAAATAAAGTTACAATCCTTTTCTATATAATCAATTAAGTCAGTTTTATCTTCTTCATCTAATTTATGAACCGCTTTAATTATAATGCTATCATTAAAATTAGATCTATTTTTAATTGGTATTATATCTTCGTGACTTGGTAACATTGCATTGCTTATTTTATTTAAATCTTTTTCGTCATTATATTCATAATAATTTAGTGCTTCTAAAATAGTTGTTTTCCCGCTTTCATTAATACCTACTAATGTATATACTTCGTTATTGGGAGTGTTGTTAAAAAATAGAGAAAGATTTCCAATACCTTTAAAATTTTTTACTTCAAAACTTAATAATTTCATACTTCACCTCAGTTTTACTTTCTATTATAGCATAATAATTAGAAAAAGTTTTAATATATTAAGAAAAAAATTGCTTTTTATGTTAAAATGTTATTATAAGATTTGATTTAGGAGGTGCAATAATGGAAATCAATAATATTTATAATATGGATTGCAACAAAGGCATGAATAAAATGATTAAAGAAA
>CANQDM010000059.1 GCA_947591505.1 uncultured Bacilli bacterium
CCTACACCCTTAGCAGGGGCGCCTCTTCAGCCTCTTGAGTACTACTCCATACCAAGAATTACTTCTATAGTTTAACATAAGAAATTCCTTTAGTCAATTACTATAGAACAATTTTACTATAGAACAATTTTAGTATATGTTTATTCTCTGTATTTATACTTTACATCTCGGTATAATTATTAACTATATTCATGTTATTTTGGTATTCATTTATAATGATACTTGTCGTAGTTAAAAGCATACTTGCAATAGATATCGCATTTTTAATTGCATTAATTACTACATTTAAAGGATCTATTACTAAAGTATCTTTTATATCTTCATAAATATTAGTATTAATATTATAAAGAATATTAAATTTCTTATCTTTTAATTCATGATATATTTCTTCATAATTAAGGCCACTATTATCTAGTATTTGTTTTAAAGGTTTATTTAAAGCAATTTTTAATATAATACTTGCATTACTATTATCATCTAATTCATTACTTATTTTTGCAAGAGTAATACCACTTCCTGGAAGAATGCCTTCTCTAGCCGTAGATATAGCCCACATGGCATCATCATAACGCATTTTTGCTTCTCTTCTTTCCGTAGTCGTTTTAGCACCTACTAAAATTTCTACTTTACCTTTTTTAAACATATTAATTCTACTACTAATGAAATCCATTTCACTAGTAGTATTTTTTAAATCTTTCTTTAATTTCATAAGATAATCTTTAATATGATTATTATTTTGATAATTAAATATTACTTTTTCATTATCTATTTCTATTCTACTTACTCTACCTAAAAAATAATTACTAATATTATTTATATCATTAATTATTTTGGCATTACTAATTACTTCTAAATCTTTTAATATTTCTATTTGCTTAAAACCAAATTCCGGTGTTTTTAAAAGAATTATTTCTTTTTCATAATTCATATTTATCTCTAAAATATTTTGAATTACTTCTTCTGTATAGTCATTTGCTATAATAATTAAATCTTCTTTTTCTGCAATTACTCTGTTAATAATAGCTGCAATAAATTCTATATCAGCTAAATTATTATTTATGAGTAATAAATATGGTTCATTATATATCTTTTTATTTAAACCTTTTAGAAAGTATGGAGATGCTAGTAATGAATCAATCATATAGCCTTTTAAATAATTAATTTTAGTTATATCTTCTTCTCCTTCTTTAATACTTATAGCATCTCTATTTAATACTTTTAAATAAGCATTAGTAATATTTTCACCTATTACCTCATCATTACTAGATATTATAGCTACTCTTTTTAGTTCTTCTTTATTTGGTGTATGAGCCATACTTTTTAATTTACAAATAATTATTTCTAAACAATTATCTAGTTCTCTTTTTAAAATAATTGGACTAATTCCATTATTTATTAATTTAATTCCTTCGTTAAAAATACTTTGTAATAATACTAAAGTAGTTGTTGTACCATCACCAACATTATCATTAGTTTTAATTGAGGCTTCTTTAGCTAGCTCTAAGATGGTATTAATAACTTCATCTTCACTAGTGATATTTTCGGCAATAGTAACTCCATCATTAGTAATAAATGGGCTAAAAGTAGAATAATCAATAATAACATTATTCCCTTTTGGTCCTAAAGTTATTTTAACAGTATCACAAAGCAAATTAATGGCCTCCACCATTTTATCTTGTAATTCTTTGCCACTTACTACTTTTTTCATAACTCATCCTTCACTTCTAATAAATATGGCCAATATTTCTTTGGCATAAAATTCATTCGACATCTGTCATTTTTTCTTGCCTTAATACCAATTGTTTGATAAAAGGTTTGCCATAAACTAGCAAATTCTCCTTCCCTATCACTAATATTATCTACTATTTTTAAATCTTTATCAGATATTATATAAAAATCTTTTTTATCATAAATACTTATCGTATGTCTATTTACATCATGAATAAGCCAATATTCATTTTTAAGTCTATTTTTAAAATGAATAGAAAGTAAATATAAAATATCATTATCAGGATTAATATCGGCGTATAAAACTTTATTACTAAGTTCTCTAAATCTCACAAACCCTTTCATTTTATGTGCTTCACTACCTACTCTTTTTCTTATTTCTAATGCTTTACTTACACATTTTAAATTACGCATATAGGGAAGTCTCTCTTTATATTTAAAATAATTTAATAGATAATAATAAATTATTAATTCTTTATTATCTTCATTTGATATATAAACATAATAAATAGTTTTAAAATTATTTATCCCAAATATTTTAATAAACTCACTAATTATATTATTATCTTTTTTAATATTTAAATTAATTAAATTATCAAATAAATTTTTATTATAATCTATTATTTTGATATTATCTGGTTTTATTTTATTTTTTAATAGAACTTTAATTAAACTAAGTAAACTTACAAAATCATCATTATATAAATATATATTATTCATTGAATAATGATAATTGGGTAGTTAAAGATTTTTCTTTAACTACCTCTCCTAAAACTAGATTTGCTTCGATAAAGTTCTTATTAAAAAATTCTCTATTTAAATCATACTTACCATTACAAGTAATAAAATATTTGGCTCTTTTTAAAACTACTCCCATCTTTTTTAAATCTTTAAAATCTAATTTAAAATATCTTCTTGATTTAATTATTCTTTTAGCAGAAGTTACGCCAATACCGGGTATTTTAAGTAGTTCATTATAAGAGCAAGTATTTATTTCTTTCGGAAATTCATCTAAATGTTTTAAGGCCCATGATGCTTTTGGATCTACTAAAATATTAAAATTAGGATTATTTTTATCTAAAATATCACTAACTTTAAAATTATAATAACGCAGTAACCAATCAGCTTGATATAGTCTATTTTCTCTTTTTAAAGGCGGCATTTGTAAACTAGGTAAATAACTATCTTTATTTACCGGAATATATGCTGAATAAAATACTCTTTTTAATTTATAATTGTTGTATAAAGATTCACTTCTATTCAATATATCTAAATCAGTTTCTTTGGTAGCCCCAATAATCATTTGGGTACTTTGACCGGCAGGGACATAACTTTTATTATGATTATCTTTAACATATTTCATAATATGTTCGACTCTTTTACTATTTTTATTTGGGGCAAGTAACTTTATCCCGTTATCGGTAGGTAGTTCAATATTGGCACTTAATCTATCAACGAGCATTCCTAGCTTTTTTAACAAATATTCACTAGCACCAGGAATTGCTTTACAATGAATATAACCACCAAAGTGATATTTATGACGAAGTAAATCGACTGTTTTAATTAATAACTCCATTGTATAATCAGGTGATTTTATAATACCAGAACTTAAAAATAATCCTTCAATATAATTTCTTTTATAAAAATTAATGGTAATATTACATATTTCTTCTGGGGTAAACATTTCTCTTTTAACATTATTGCTTCGTCTATTAATACAATATTTACAATCAAAGATGCAAATATTAGTTAATAATATTTTTAATAGTGATATACATCTACCATCAGATGAAAAAGAATGACAAATTCCAGCAAAGGAAGTATTGCCAAAATTACTAGATCTATTACTACCACTAGATGAACATGAGGCATCATATTTAGCACTATCAGCAAGTATAATTAATTTATCTTTTAGATTCATTTTATATCACCAATATTATTATAATACAAAAATTTACTTATAGCAAACATTTGTTTTTAAATTAACATAAATTGGCAAAAATTTAAATATTCAAAAAGAAACAATTAATTATTAACTGTTTCTTTTGTGTTTAATTCATATTCAACTTTATATATTTTATTTTTTTCTAATTTTTTTGAAATAACTACTCTTAAATAATTTGATGTATGTCCTATACTTTCATTTTCTTTTACTTCTTCAATTAAAACATCAACATCTTTACCAATAAATTTTTCTTCATATTCTTTTTCTAAGATATTAGAAAGATCTAATAGTTTATGAACACGATTAGTTTTTTCTATAGATGATACTTCTTTCATTAAACTAGCTTTAGTACCATTTCTTTTAGAATATGGAAATACATGAATTTTACTAAATTTTAATTTTTTAGCATTTTCATAAGTTTCTTCAAAATCCTTATCAGTTTCTTCCGGAAATCCCACAATAATATCTGTTGTTATTGAAATATCTGGTCGTATACTTCTAATTTCTTCTATTTTATTAAAGAAATAATTCATATCATATTTACGGTTCATTTTCTTTAAAGTATTATCGCTACCAGCTTGCAAAGGGATATGCAAATGATTACAGAATTTATCATTTACTTTTAACATATCCATAAATTTATCATTAAGTTCAGTTATTTCCACACTAGAAAGTCTAATTCTATCTAAACCATCTATTTTAGATAGTTCATTAATAACATCAACTAAATCTTTACCATCACAATTATAAGAACCAGTATGAATACCTGTTAAAACTATTTCATGATGGTGTGTTTTAACTAAATCTTTAGCTTCTTTCATAATTTCCTTAAAATCTTTACTACGACATTTACCACGCATAAAAGGAATTATACAATAAGAGCAAAAATTATCACAACCATCTTGAATTTTAATAAATGCTCTTGTATGATCAAAATCATTAATAACCATATCTTCAAATGGTAAGTCTCTATTTTTTTCAAAATAATTATATTTTTCTTTAGTCTTTAAATAATTATTAATAATTTCTGGTAATTTAGATTTACCAATATTACCTAAAAGAATATCAATATTCATATTTTGATACTCAGCATAATTATTTTGAACACTACAACCTACTACTACTAAAATACTACTGGAATTTTCTCTTCTTACTCTTCTCACAAATTTCTTACATTTACTATCTGCTGTATTTGTAACTGTGCAAGTATTTATAATAATAATATCAGCAGTATTCATTTTATCAGAAAAAAGAAAACCACTTTTTAGAAGTGACTCTTTAATATAATTAGATTCATATGTATTAACTTTACAGCCAAAAGTTTCAATATAAAACTTCATAAAACCACCCTTTAATTTAATAATTTATTAAGTTCTTTTAAAGCATTTAAAAATGCTTCTTCTTTTTCATAACTAATAACTCTTACTTCTTTAATCTTTACTGGTTCATCTTTATTAACTAAATCATTAAGATTAACTTTTTTAACAATTAAATCATCTAATAATTCTTCTTTTTCATAATTTATAGCGTATTTATTTTGTTTTTGTAATAATTCATCATAACTAATAATAGCTTTTTCTTCTTGATCTTTTTCGTAAGAATCACAACTCATATTACCATTAAGCTTATCTTCTTGTAATTTTTTAGTAAGTCCTTCTAAATCTAAAAGTTCTCCTTCTTCATCATTATATGCAAATTCTTCTTCTGTATTAGAATTTTCTTCGGTTTCTTTTATTTCGGTATTATCTATTTTATTAACCATTTCTTCTTTTTTATTATCCTCATCTTTATTATTTCCCATTGGTGGAAAAAAATCATTTTCATCAAATGGTTCATCTTTATTAATTTTAATAAAATAAATAAGAGTTACAATTAAAATTAATAAAGTGATAATAGCAATAAAAAATGTTATATCAACAAAACTTAAACATTTAATAAAAGTATAAATATCTTGTAAAAAATTCATTTCTAATCACCACAATAATATTTTAACACTTTATGTATATAAAAATAAGTGTTAAACATTTGCTTTACATAAATATTAGCAAATGTTGACACTTATTATAACACATACATTGACACTTAACAATATTATTTAGTAATTACTTTATAAGGATTATCTATTGTACCATTACCAGTTACTTCCGTATTTTTAATTAAATTAATAACTGGTCTTACTCTCTCATAAGTATTGCTGGAAATATTTGTTTTAATATTACCATTAGCATCGACAATAAACATATTAAGAGATTTTTCTATCCCACTTGCTGCCGTCATTGTATACCACATATCTTTTAAATTAGGATTATATAAATAATAACTTTGATTTGGACTAGTAGGACTAGCTCCCGCTAAAATAACTTCATCAATTGAAAGGACACCAATATTATTTTTGAATGCATTGCCTAAACAATTTAATGTAGGTATTTTATTAGTCATAATTCTACTATAAGGTAAATAATTATTCGCATCATCATGACTAGTGTCATTACAATAATTAGTTGTAGCAATATGACTAGTATAATTTCTTAAATTTTCTTGATACCAATTTTCTAAAGCTATATTTATATAAGAATCTTGATATAAAAATGATTCTGATTCATCATTTTTATAATTAGCACTTTCACTTATAATATCATCTAATATCATTCTAACGGTACCATCACCATTGATTCTCACTATTCGCCAAGTAAGATCAGCAAAAGACACATAATTATTTTTAATATTACCTCTAAAATAATAACTTACACCTGAATCATCACTACTTTTTATAAGTCCTTCATCATCAATAGCAACTTCTTCTCCTACTTTAGTTAATGCATCTTCATTTTGATTAGAATTTTCTAAAATAGTATCAGCAAAAGTTTTTACTACGCCAACTTGAGGGCGAATATTTAAAGAACCTTTTAAATTATCTTTACCTTTATTAGTAATTAAAATAGTATATTCTTTAGTTTCTAAAGTATCAATACTTACAAAATCAGTACTTATCTCATCACTACTACTTAATTTACCTTCAGTAACCATCTTATTATCTGACATTATTTTATAAGTACCTTCACCTCTAATTTTCATAAAGCCAATATTATAATAATTAACTTTATCAGATGCATTAGATACCGAAAATTTAATAGTTTCATTATTTTTTATATTAAAACTTTTACCACTTATATAATTAATTGACAAAGCACCATTAACCTCAATATCAGAATCTTTGATAACTTTATCATAGAATAAATAACCAACACCTAAAGAGGCAATTGCTATAATTAAGATACTTAAAAAAGATAAACTTCTTTTATATCCTTTTTTCATTTTCAATTTGACTAAAATTGGCTCTTTCATCTAGCATCAATCCTCATAATAATTATATTAAATATCAAAAATGTTGTCAATTTTAAACTAAAAAAATAAAAGAATTTCTTCTCTTATTTTAAAGCTTTTTCAAAATCTCTAAACTCTGGTTCACTTTCTAAATCAGTATCGGCTAGTTCACTAAGTAACTCTTTTTGTTTTCTTGATAGTTTAGTTGGCATAATAACATTTATAACGACATACATATCACCAGTAGTTTTATTACTAGCGTTTTTAATACCTTTGCCTTTTAATTTTAATTTCGTATAATTTTGTGTTCCTGGTTTTATTTCAATATAACCATTGCCATCAAGTGTAGGAATTTCCTTTTTACAACCAAGGATCGCATCAGTAATAGTAACTGGCACTTCTAGGTAAATATCATCATCTTGTCTTTCAAAATATTTATGATCTGAAACACTAAACTCTAAATAAATATCACCATTTTCGCCACCATTGACACCAGCGCCACCTTTACCAGAAAGTCTAAGTTGACTACCATTATCAACGCCAGCTGGAATAGTTACGGTTAAAGTTTTATTTTTCTTTACTCTTCCTTCTCCACGACAAACTGAACATGTTTCTTTAAATGTTTTACCAGTACCACGACAATTTGGACAAGTCTTTTGCGTTTGCATAATACCAAATAAAGTCCTTTGTTCATCTCTTACAACACCAAGGCCACCACACATCGTACATGTAGTCTCGCCAAAGCCACCAGTACCATGGCATTCATCACACTCTTCGGTAACATTCACTTTTATATCTTTTTTACAACCATAGACGGCTTCATCAAAAGTAAGATGAATACGCATAAGTAAATCATCACCGCGTCTTGCTCTACTTCGGCCACGCTCTCTTCCCCCAAAACCAGAGAAAGATGAAAAGCCACTAAAACCACCACCAAAGATACTTGATAAGATATCATCTAAATTAATATCCCCCATATCAAAATTAGATGCTCCCCCATTTTCGAAGGCGGCATGACCATATTGGTCATATTGAGCTCTTTTATTTTTATCAGATAAAACTTGGTAAGCTTCACCAATTTCTTTAAATTTTTCCGCTGCACCCGGTTCTTTATTTACATCTGGGTGATATTTTTTCGCTAAAACTCTAAAGGCTCTTTTGATTTCTTCATCAGTGGCATTTTTAGATACCCCAAGAGTTTCATAATAATCTTTTTTATTCATCTTTTTCACTTCCCATTAAATGGTCATACTCAACTATCAATTCATCCATAAATTTAATCGCATCATCAAACACTTCAGTTTTAGTCATATCAACACCTGCAACTTTAAGTGAATCAATTGGATTTTTCGTACAACCTAATTTTAAAAATTCTAAATATTTATCTCTAACTTTAGTATTACCTTCATAAATTTGATTAGCAAGATAGATGGCTGCTGCAAAGCCTGTAGCATATTGATAAACATAAAAGTCCATATAGAAATGAGGTATTCTTTCCCATTCATATTTAATTTCTTCATCAACTACTACATCATCACCAAAATATTCTTTATTTAATTCTAAATATTTATCACTCATATTTTGGTAAGTTAATACGCCACCTTTTTCGGTATATTCATGAATATATAATTCAAATTCAGCAAACATTGTTTGTCTAAAGATTGAAGCTTTATACTTTTGTAATAAATCATCAATTATTTTAATTTTCTCTTTTTTACTATTGCTATGATCAAGTAAATAACGACTTAATAGTATTTCGTTAACTTGACTTGCTACTTCTGCCACAAAAATACTATAGCCATAATCTTGATATTTTTGATTTTTACATGCATAGTAATAATGCATCGCATGTCCAAGTTCATGTGCAAGAGTTGAAACATCATTAAGTAGTCCTTCAAAACTCATTAAGACATAAGGGTGAGCATCATAACAAGCTGTACAATAAGCTCCACCTCTTTTGCCAACATTATTACATGAATCTATCCATCTA
>CANQDM010000060.1 GCA_947591505.1 uncultured Bacilli bacterium
AATTATAGGCGTTTAGTTAGAGGAGATATGCCAGAAGATTTGTATTTAAATGCAAGAGAAAAATACTCAAAACTTTCTAAACAATTAATTGATTTTTTAGTAATTACTTATGCTGATTCTTTAACCTCCTTAAGAAGAGATTACAATTCTAGTTTGGCTTTAGAAAACAGAAAATTTCTAAATGAAGCAAATTTAAATGAATACAATGAAAGTTTACAAACATTAAAAGATTTATTTATTGAAAGTGTCGATTCATTGGTTTCCTTAGATACAACAAAAATGAGCATGAATGATGTATCTATAGAAGTTGCGTCTCAAGTGTTACCTGTTATGAGAAAAAGATATATTAAAGCATTTCAACAAAAGTATAATCTAAAATAACAACCACGACTTTTAGATGTGATTGTTATTTTTCTTGAAAATGCTAATAAGACTTAATCATATAAAATGCCAGATAAAGCCAATATATATTCATTTTATTAATTATTTTGTTTTTGACAAAATAATTAATCCCTATGAATTTTGACAAATATATCAAAATATCCTGTGGGGATTTATTATAAAAATAAAAAATCATCTCAATTTAGAGATGAAATATATTTGAATGTACGAAAAGTTCGAACAGATTAGTCAATGGAGCCCTAAAGGAAGAAGTGCGACAACTTTTTGGACTAGATAATAGTTTGTAATAAACCATTCACTAATATAAGTTATAGCATATTTTTAAAGTTTTTTCAAAACTTTATCGTAGCAATCACAAGTTCTATTATCAATTAAATTATCTATTAATTTTCTTCTATAGTTTGCATTATCATTTGCTAAATATTTAGCATAGAAATCCATTAATTTTTGGTGACATTTTGAACATGACTTAGGAAATATCGAATGTTCTCCATTATTTTATTTTAATTCTCTATTACCATACCATGCTAAAAATATTTTAGGTAGGTAATCCACAGGACTCTATTTAATACTTCAATTAGTTTCCAATGAGAGATTATGGATTTATGTCAAGTTTTTAGACACGATTTTCTGTCAAAATATTTCCGTATTTAAATTTATTCCAATTCCTCCATCAATTTAGGCAGTGATTTATCGTAATGCTTGAGGCAATCAAATTTTAAATTTGATTGACGTCCCATACTAGATAAATTACTGGGTTCCTAAATTGATGGATTTTCTCGGCATAAAATTAAATACTACGCTACTGCTAAACTTGTAATATAATTATCATATTTTTTATTTGGTGTTATATATCCAAGTGTACTATGTATTCTTTGGTTGTTATACCATCCCTCTATGAATTCAAATATTGCTAGTTTAGCTTCTTCAAATGTTTCATACGTACTTACATTTACTTCTTCTTTCCTTAATATGGCATTGAAGCTTTTCATACTCGCATTATCATATGGGTAACCTTTTTTACTATATGAATGCCTTATTTTTAAATTACTTAATAGTTTCTCATAATCTTTTGAAGTATATTGACTACCTCTGTCTGAATGAAAAATTCCTACTTCTTTTAATCCTCTATTAATAATTGCTTTATTAAACGCATCTATCACTAAATCATCATTCATATTTAAGCCATAACTCCATCCAACTACCTTTAAATCAAACAAATCCATTACTATTGCTAAATATGTCAATCCTGTTTCTTTTGTATATATGTAAGTTATATTTCCAACCCATTTTTCACTTTGCTTTTCAGCAAAAAAGTCTTGTTCTAAAAGTTTTAGATATTCCTTATTTTCATCTTGTTTATTACTACTGGCATGGTTATATTTTTTTATAGTAATACTTCTTAATCCTAAACTTTTCATTCTTCTTGCTACTCTTTTCTGGCTTACTTTAATACCTTTATTATTAATTACTTTAGTTATTTTAGGTGATCCGTATCTTCCTTTTGATTCATCATATATTTTTTTGATTTCAACATCTAATTTTTGATTAGCTATTTTATAACTATTAATTTGATAATTACAATGATAGTAATACACTGAATGATGAATTCCTAAGCATTTACACATTAGTGTAATATCATACTTATCTTTGTTATCGTTTATAAATTTTATTTTATCTTCTGTTCTTTTGAGAATATGGCCACTGCTTTTTTTAATATTTCATTCTCCATTTGAATTTGTCGTAATTCTTTTCTTAATTTTAAAATTTCATCGTTATTTGTAATCTCGCCTGTAGAGGTAGTTATTGGTTTATATTTATTAATCCAATTTCTTATATTAGTGTGACCAACGCCATATTCCCTTGATAAGTCTGATATACTTTTACCTGATTCATATAGATCAACTATTGTTTTTTTAAAATCTTCATCATATTGTTTATATTGTTTTGTCATAGACACTTCTCCCTCCTTATTGGTATTGTATTATACCACATTGGACAGAATTTCGTGTCTATATATCTATACTAACACCATAAAGTATATTTTTCTTTATCAAACTTATTTGTCTTTTTATTAGGTATGATTTGTAAAGTAGATTTGTTAGATAGACTATCAATATCTAGCTTATCTTTTTCAATAGTGATAGGTTGTATCTTATAAAACTTACTTAATGATGAAATATATTTTTCAATATCTTCTTTTGTTTTTTATTTCTAAAATATGATTTTTAATATTAGCATCTTCATCTTTAAAATCATCAATTTCATTTTAACATATAATATATATTTTTACCAGAACCTGCTTGTATTAAAATATTGTCATTAATCATTTTATTTAGAATATCATTTGCTCTTGTTTTAGAAACTTCTAACAAAGTTTCAACTGTTAATCTATTTATTTTGTTATTTTTTTCTAAATATTTTATTATTTGTTCTTCTTGTGTTAGATTTGATGGTAATACTTTTACATATTCATCAATATAATTTACATTAAATAATGTTACTTTAAAGGCATTATCAGAATCTAATATTAAAGGTTTCTTTTCATATTCTTGATAGGATTCCAAAATTCTTCCTATTCCTGTCCCAAAACTTTCAACATATCTTAATCTATAAAAAATATTTGCTAAATTTGGATTTCGTGATTCTGATACACCAGCATATAAATCTTTTAGACTTATTCCTTTTACTAGTCCACCTAAAGAGGTAATTTCATAGTGATCATCAAAAAGAGAAATTAAAATACTTCCTGTAAAATTATAATCTCTATGAATAACTGCATTCAATAAAGATTCTCTTAAAGCATATTCTGGATAATCTCTTATATCTTGTCTTTCTAATCCTATTATTTTTCCTTTAGTTTTATTGTATAAATCTAAATATTCATAAGTATCATTTACTTGTTTTAAAACTGAACCAGTAAATTCTTTTCTATCTTTAAATTCAATTTTATTATTCCCATTAAAAATAGCACATTTTATAGAGTATGGACATTCATCTGATAAAAGTAATCCAAGATTTGTATATTGACCATTTAAGTTTGTTATATTTAAAGATTTAAATTTGTTATCATTTATTTCAATATTATGTTTTTTAAAAACTTCTTTTAAGTATTCAAAATGCAAATTTTGATTGATCGAAATATTATTTTCAAATGAATTGCTATTACTTTCTAATAACATCTTTTTGATAACTTCTTCACTAGCTTGAACTGAAACATTACCATGTCTTAAATACACACCAGATGATTTTAATCCTTTTTCTGCTAAATAATAAGGTTTATTGGGAGCCTCACTAACTTTTACTATAATAATATCTTTATTTTCTATATTTTCAATATATATCTTTGTATAAAGAGTTAAATCAGAGCATATTCCTTCACGAATCATTCCACTTAATGCCTCTAAATCTTTTTCAGCATTTTTTAATCCAATGATATTACCATTATCATCAATGCCTATATAAATTGTTCCATCATTAGAATTAGCAAAAGCAACTACTTCTTTCTTTATATCTTTTGTGAGTTCAACTTTTAATTCAGTCTTTTGATCTTCCTTATACATTTTTATCACCAATTATATTATATACAAAGTAAAAAAAATTATCAATGCGTTCGACCATTTTTCGACCGCTTTTCGACCACAGTTCATTTTAATATTAAAAAATCGAACTATAAAGTTCGACTAAAATACAAAATGGATCGATTGTGGAAGATATCTACAACCGAGAGATAAAGATATTATAATTAACAAAAATAATATATTTTATCTTTTGTATTCTGTTGTTTTTTCAGAATAGAATCCATAAATAGGACTTCCATACATTTTTTGAAATTGTTTATCTATAAATTCTTTTTTTTCACCTAATGTTTCAAATTTTTTCCAAAAATTCATATATCTTTGAGGATTATATTCATCAATTTTAAAGTATTCATCATTTTTATATAATGAAAAAAATAAATCTGTTAAGTCTATATCAACTGTAGTATCTATTCCCATATTTAATGCTGTTTCGCCAATTTTTTTTACACAATCACTAAAATGGTATCCACCAACAACTAATTCATCTATATGACCTAATTGATTTAGTAAAAACTGTTCATTTGGATATTTGGGCACAAAATTTTCTTTTTGATTACCATCACTATAGCATTCACTTGCTTCATCAAAAGTAACATCAGTATAAATAATTATATCTTGTGATTTTGGTGTAATTCCAAATATATTTTTATCAGGGTATAATGCAAATACGACTTGATAACCTTTATCTCTATATCTTTTTTGAATACATTCATTCAGTATAGGAAGAGGACATTTTATGTTCATTTTATCATATAGCTCATCATTATCAAACAAAAACATTTTTGTATATTCTTCAATTGGATATAAATATAAGAATACTTTGTTCATAAACATCACCACCTAATACAATTTTATCATATTTTCTATGTATTTAAATAATATGCGTCTAATTGTTAACACTTATGAGTTATCGTTTTTGATTTTGTTTATGACAAAATTATTAAGCCCTAGGGATTTTGACAAGTATATTAAAATAATTCTATGGGTTTTTTATTTCAATAAAAATCATCTCTATTTAGAGATGAAATATATTTGAATGTTCAAAAAAGTTTGAACAGATTCATCAATGGAGCGATAACTTTACTTATATTCGAAAAATTATACTCCTAAAATTAAATTATATATAAAAATGATTTAACAATTTTTTCTTTTTACTAGTTCATATTTTTTTATTAATTGTAAAGCTTTATTTTCAGAATCTTCTGGATTACAGCCATATACACTATCACCAATGTGTTCTAACAATTCACTTGCTAAATCCTGACTATTAATTATTTCTTTTAAACTTATATAAAATTGTTCTATTCCAATATCATATCTTGCAAATGTTAATTTATTATCGCATAAGCTATTTAATTTTGTTCCTAATTTAGGATAACTTCCCTTAAATGAGTTGAATGCAAGAGAACAATCTAAATCATTTATTATCTCCTCTAAAGCTTTTTCATTATAATTTTGCCATTTTTCAGGAACTTTTACAATTTTATAAAATATATCTCCATTTTCTAATATAATAGGTTTTAATTGAATTGCACTCCAATAAAATCCTGTTTTTACATGTAATATATTATTTTCTTCATCAAGTTTATAGTTAGATACTTTCATGTGTCCTATTTCATGAATTAAACTATTTTTAGCATCTTCTTTTTCATCACTTGATAATGTATTCCATTTTGTTTTATCAGTTGTTAGTCCAATAATATTTTCAACTGGAATATAAATTGCTGAAAATCCAGAATCCCCAAATAATGAAAAATTACTTCTATATTGAATTGATAAGTTGATTGAATTTTGATTAATATTTTGAACTGGATAATTATTGTTTATATTATATTCTTTATGATGAGTTATAAATAACTGAGCAAGTTGCACCAATTCATTAGGTAATTTATCAGATAGTGAAGGTCTTTTATAACTACAATGGTACATATGCCAGGCAATGAAACTTCCTGCTTCTATATTATTTGGATCAAATTCATATAATGAATTATTATTGTATTCTTGATTAGAATTATAAAATGAATAATATTTTATTTCTTTAGTTTCTAAGTCTATTCCAACATACCCAAAATCCATGTACTGATAATTGTCATATAATTTTTGAATTTGAATTATTTTGCTCATTTCTTCACTCCACAATAATTTGAATTGTTTAATATTATATCATAGTTATATTATTTGTCAATTAATAGTGGGAGTATAAAAACGTTGCTCGCTTACAAAAAATGAACGCCACACAATTAGTGCGACGATTTTATCTTTTGGAGCCCTAAAGGAAGAAGTACGACAACTTTTTGGACTAGATAATAGTTAGTAATAAGCCATTAACTAATATAAGTATAGCATATTTTCTTTATAAAATATAGCTCTATTTAAGAATTTAATATCCACTCTATAATTAGTTTTTTAATTTCATAGTATTCTTGTTCTTCAAATTGCATATTTGCTATGCAAAATCTTTTAGAAGCTATATGGGAGCAAAACATACATTCATATAAATCAAAGCAATCTTGAATAAATAGGGAATTACTTACTTTATTTGAACATATAACATTATAACTGTTACTACAATCTTTTGAATCATCACATCTTATACTAAAATTACATGTTCCAGATCTTTGTGATGCAAGTAAAAATTCACTATTACCACAAGAATCACAATAAATTAAATTTTTAGAATCACTACAATCAGTACTTCTATATATGTTTTCACATCTATAAATAGTATCACTTTTAACAATATTGATTGAGTCATAAACTCTTTCCGTTGTAGTTAAATTGATTGTATTCCAAATATCAATTAATTCTTGTAGATTATTGATTTCTTTTTTAGGTAACATCCATCCGTCTGTTTCATTTCTTTTTTCCATATTTTTATTTGTAATAAATCTGCCACTATTGATAGCATCAGCCCAAGTTATTTCATTTGTAGTTGAGTCATTTACTTGTTTTGGTAGTTTAATATCAAAAGCAAATTTTTCTAATAATACATCTAAAGAATAATTATTATCTCTATCAAATACACTTTTAAATATTTTATTAACAATTTCTAAAGCTTTTGAATCATTCATTTTTTACACACCTTTCTTATTTGTTGAATTAGATATTAAAATATCTTTTAAATTTACATTAGTATTTATGTTAAAATTGGTTTTAAAACTATTTTGTTTATCTTTTATACTTTCATTACTATTATCTATACTCGGTTTATTAATTCTAGGAATACTTGTAAAATTTAATGTAGCTCCTTTAAATGCTGGTAATAATATTCCGTTAGAATCTATCCTAACTATACATTCACGAGTTTGTAGCTCAGTTAACAATTTTATTTTTCTATCTCTAGAATCATCTAAAGGGATTTTCATATTAAAGTTATCAACAAGTACATTAGCATCTAATTTTGATACTCTAAATATAAAGTAATTAATAACATTAGCAAATATAGAATTTTTTAATTCATCAGATATTTGGTTAAAATACTGACCTGCTAATATTAAAGATAAATTATATTTCCTAGCTTCTGATAAATATCTAGATAAAATTGGATTTTCAATAACTGCGACTTCATCTATTATAAATATAATGTGTTCATCTATTTCTCGTTTCTGCATTACAGTTAATAACTGTTGCATAATAAGTCCTGCTATTGTTTTAGTAACTTTATCACCAAGTTTTGTTCTATCTAGTGAAAATAAAGTTAAAAAATTATTATGAATAGTATCTTTTAAATTTTCACTATTTTGCTCGGTATTAAATACAGGAATCATTTCCATTTCGTCTATAAAACCTATAATTGGTGATATAGCTTCACCATAAGATTTTGTTTTTAAATCATTAAAATCTGATAAAAAGAAGTCAATTACACTTATTGGTAAATTGTATTTTAATTTTCTGATTAAATCATTTCTATATTCTAAATCTAGAATAAGTTTTCTTAAATTTCTAAAATTAAATGATTCATCTGTTAATAATAAGTGAATAGAATGTCTTAAAACTCTTTCTAATCTTGAATTGTATTGATCAGCAATTAATGATTTTAATAAGTCTAGCAAAAGTTCAGTTGATGCAACAATATCATCATTATTGTTAATAAATAAATCAATACTATCTAAATTATTTTTAAAATCAATAACTTTTCCTATACCACCTATATCATTTTCAAGTGATGCGTGAGGATCTATAACAACTATTTTATATTTTTGACGTAGAGTTTCACTTTTATTTATATTGTTAATTAACAAACTTATCATTTTAGATTTTCCTGATCCCGAAGAACCAAATATAATAGAGTGTTTATCAAAACTAAAATTATTTTGGTTTAAATAAAATTTACCTTGTAAATAGGGAAAAGTATCAATAGATAGTAAAGAATTATTTGCATCACTACTAAGTAGATGTAATATTTTATTTATTTCTAAATATTTTGGTGATGCTTTATAAAAATATCTTTTATTTCCCTCAAAATCTACAGATAATATGTTTGTTGGAATGGCAAAAATTACTTTATATTTTTTTATTATTCCATTTTTATTTAAATAATATATTATCTTTGATCTAATTTTATCTTCATATAGTTTTCGAAAACTGATTTCTAAATATACAAGAGTACCTTTATTTCTAATTTCACTATAATTAATTAAGTCTATTATACTGCTACCAATTTTAGGTAAAGAAAGTAATGTATAGTTAGATTTTGGTACATTAATGTATTCTACAGGTTTTAATAAAAAGGAATTTAAATTATTAATTGTGGCTGGTAATGTGCATCTAGTTTGAACAAAATATCTTATTTGATTTTTATCATTAGTAATAATTATCTTCCATTTTCTTAAAAT
>CANQDM010000061.1 GCA_947591505.1 uncultured Bacilli bacterium
TGTTAAACTATAGAAGTAATTCTTGGTATGGAGTAGTACTCAAGAGGCTGAAGAGGCGCCCCTGCTAAGGGTGTAGGACGGGTAACTGTCGCGAGAGTTCAAATCTCTCCTGCTCCGCCACATTGAATTTTAATCCCTTAAATTAGGGATTTTTATTTTTTTTAGATACTATTTAGGTACTATTTAGGTACTAACTTTTAAAGTTTTGTATATACTATTATTATAAAGATAATATGTAGATAATGTGTAGTAAACATCTTGATTATTAATAAAATCTATGATATTCTATTTTTATAGAAAGCGAGATGATAATATGGCAAGTCTTACAAGTGCTATTAATGTCAATGTTGATGCCAAATTAAAAGAAGAAGCTACTAAAATCTTAAAAGATTTAGGATTAAACATGAGTACTTTTATTAATATGGCATTAGCACAAGTAGTAAAAAAAGATGGAGTTCCTTTTGAAGTAGTAAATCCTAAACCTAGTAAAGAATTACTAGAGGCTTTGAATGAAGGAGAAGAAATTTTGAATGGTAAAATTAAAGCAAAAGGATATCATAATGTTAGAAAGATGTTTGAGGACATTTTAAATGAAGATTAATATTGAAGACTCATTATATGAAGTAAAATCAACCTCAAAATTTAATAAGGAACTAAAAAAGGTAGTTAAACAAAATAAAAATATAAACGAACTAATAAAAGTAGTTGAACTTTTAGCAAATGGTAAAGAACTAGCCAAAAAGTATAAAAATCATAAATTGATAAATGATAAAAATTATAAAAATTGTAATGAATGTCATATTGCTCCAGATTGGTTATTAATTTATAAATATCAAGATGATGAATTAATTTTATTACTTTTTGCTACTGGCAGTCATAGCGAATTATTTGATAAATAGAGAAATATCTCTATTTTTTATTAGACATTTATATATATATTTAGTACAATAAATTTATGATTACATTTGTTGGTAAAATAAAAAGTCAAATATATTATAATGAAGATAACGGCTACTTAGTCGCACTTTTTCGCATTTCTAAAACTGATGAAGAAAACAAAGAATACTTAAAAAAATCTATAACTATTACTGGCGTATTTCCTGAACTAAAGCTAGAAACACCAATTACTATTAATGGAGAATTTAAAAATCATGAAAAGTTTGGGAAACAATTTAATGTTAATAGTTATGAAATTATGATGCCTAATGAAAAAGATGATATTATCGAATTTTTATCCAGCAAATTTATTAAAGGTTGTGGTAAAAAGACGGCCGAAAAAATAGTAGAAATTTATGGTAATAAAGCAATTGATGTTATTAAAGAAAATAAATTTGCTTTAGATAAAGTAGAAGGTATGAATGATAGTAAAAGAGATAAAATCTATGATTCTATTATTAATTATTCGAAAAGTTCAGATATTATTTTAAGTTTGAAAAATTTGGGCTTTTCGATGGAAGAAGCGGCCAAAATATATACTAAATTTAAAGGGGATACTAAAGATATAATTGAAAATAATATTTATTTATTTAATAATATTATTGATTTTAAAAGACTTGATATAATATTTTTAAATAATAACGAAGATAAACTCGATAAAAGAAGAGTTAAAGCTTGTATATTAGAAAGTATGAAAGCTATTTCTTTTAATATGGGTGATGTTTATTATAGTGATAGTTATATTTATGAAATATCAAGTAAATTATTTAATATTTCCATAGATTATGAAGTATATTTAAGTTATTTACAAGAATTGCAAGATGAATTATTAATTGTAATTGATGGGGAAAAATATTATTTAACGGAAAATTATGAAGCAGAAGTTGATATTGCCCAAAATTTAAAAATAATAGATAGTAAAGATGTTAAAAAATATGATTATGAAGAAGATATTGAAAAATTAGAAAAGAAATTAAATATAACTTATAATGATGAGCAAAGAAAAGCAATTAATTCAGCTTTAAATAATAATATTACGATTATATCTGGTGGCCCTGGTACAGGTAAGACAACAATTATCAATGCGATAGTTAAATTATATATTGAAAAAAATAGATTATCTAGTTTAGATATTGTAGAACAAATAGCTTTACTTGCTCCAACAGGAAGAGCTAGTAAAAAAATGAGTAGTGCAACAGGACTTCCGGCCTCAACTATTCATCGCTTTTTAAAATGGAATAAAGAGACCGGTGAATTTAGTATTAATGAAAATAATAAAAATTTTCAAAAATTAATTATTGTTGATGAGGTTAGTATGATTGATGTTAATTTATTTGCAGCTTTACTTAAAGGAATTCATAGTTATGTTAAATTAATTTTAGTTGGGGATGTTAGTCAACTACCTTCAGTTGGTCCAGGTCTTATTTTAAGTGATTTAATAAATAGTGATTTATTTAATTATATTTACCTAGATTATATTTATCGTCAAAGTGAGAATTCTTATATACCATATTTAGCAAGAGAAATTAAAAACAAAGATATACCAGAAGAATTTGTTAATAAAAAAGATGATTATAATTTTATTGTGACAAATAGTAAAAATATTAAAGATCTAATTAGAGAAATTGTTTTAAAAGGAATTGAAAAAGGATTTAATGAAAATAATTTACAAATTTTAGCCCCAATGTATAAGGGAGAAAATGGCATAGATAATTTAAATTTGATGTTAGAAAGTATATTTAATCCGGATACTGGTCAAAGTAAAATTACATATGGTGATATTATTTATAGAGAAGGCGATAAAGTATTACAACTAGTAAATGACGCTGATAATAATGTCTTTAATGGTGATATTGGTTTTATTAAAAATATTAGTAATTTTAATCATAAAGATATGGTAACTATTGATTTTGATGGCAATGTCGTAACAATTTCCAAAAAAGATTTAAAAAATATTAGACATGCTTATGCTATTACTATTCATAAAAGTCAAGGTAGTGAATTTGATCATGTTATTATGCCAATTACTTATCAATATAGTAGCATGCTTTATAATAAGCTTTTATATACGGGAGTATCTCGAGCTAAAAAAAGTTTAATTTTAATTGGCGATCCTTCTTCATTTTATAAAGGTGTATTTAATGAATATGGGGAAGGAAGAAAAACTACATTACAAGAAAAATTAAAAGAATATTTTATACATAATTAAAAATAAGATAGCCATACTACTATTAGAGGTGGATATGATGAAAAAAATGGCTACTGGTATGATTATGGCTGGTTTAATTGGTTTAGGAGCTTATACCTTAATGAATAAAAATACGAAACAAAAGGCTGATAAACTAATTAACAATATGTTAGATAAAGCAAATTCAATGACAAGTAAAATGAAATAGCACATTATGTGCTTTTTTTCATCTCATTAAAAAATTAAAAAAACATCTTGATTCTCGGGGGGGGTATATTATAATAATCTTATAGATAATAGAGAAGGTTGTTATAATGAAGAAAGTAATAAAGAATAATTATAAAATAGCAATAGGTATAATAATAGGAATAGTTTTATCAGTAACAACAACCTATGCAATAGATGCTTATATCGAAAGTAATAAAGTATCATTTGATAATAAACATACCAAAACAAATAATGTCCAAGATGCAATAGATGAATTATATGAGCGAAGTGGGATACATAAAGAGAAATGGGTAGATAAAGAGTTAAATGGAGCAGATCCCGTATTACAAGACCCATTAATACCAGTAGAGATAAAACCAAATGGAGAAGTATACTATGCCAATCTAAATAGTGAATGGTATAACTATAGTGAAAAAAGATGGGCGAACGCTATTATTTTAGTAGATAACCCAAGCAATACAAATTATGAGGTAGGAGATCATATAAAAGAAGATGATATCGAAAGTTATTTTGTTTGGATACCAAGATATCAGTATAAGATATGGAATCTTGCTAACACTGATGAATATTCAAAAGTAATACTGGGAAGTGAGTTAGCAGATAATGAATTATATAAGTTAAATAGTGATGCTAGAATAATCGATATAAAATTTGGTAGTGCTGAAAAAATACCTAAAATGAATGAAAGTGAAGCAGCAATTGATAAATATTATACACATCCAGCATTTACCTTAGGGGATAAAAACTTAAATGGAATATGGGTAAGCAAATTTGAAATCGGATATAAAGGAGCAAAAAATGTAGCAGATGCTTCAGTTGATAATTCTGATATTACTAAAGTAATTATAAAACCAAATGTGCAATCATGGCGTAGTATTAAAGTAAAAAATATGTTTATAACATCATATAAATATGAAAGAAATTTAGATAGTCATATGTTAAAGAATACAGAATGGGGAGCAGTAGCATATTTATCTTATTCAGCATATGGCTTAGGAAGTGAAATAAATTTAAATAATAATTCCGATTATAAAACAGGATATTCTGCAGTTGCTAATACACCTCGCGATTCATATGTCAGTGAAAGTTCCAATTCACCTTTAAAAACGCAACCATATAATACAACTATTGGCTATTTAGCAAGTACTACTGGCAATATAAGTGGGATATATGATATGAATGGAGGATCTTGGGAATATGTAGCAGGATGTATAGAAGATGCTCCAGGAGAAAGTGGCTTTGATACAATTGATTTGTCGAATTATATGAATCAAGGTTATATTGATAAATATTCCAAAAGTAATAATGAAGTATCTTATAATCATCGAATACTTGGCGATGCCACCGGAGAAGTAGGGCCGTTTTATCGTTATCAAAAAAGAAATAATGGTATTTTAGTAACTAATAGTTGGGATGGAGGCTGGTCTAATTTTGTGATAAGTGAAAATAGATCTGATAATGGTCCATGGTTTTGTAGATCAGGATGGAGCGATGGCAATGCTTTAAGTAGTCAATTTGCCTTTTTCTCTCATGGTGGAGAAGCTAGAGGAGGTAGTTTTCGAATAAGTCTAGCTATAAATAGCTAAGAGTGTATAGTTTACATAAATTTAATGTGTTTTTTTCAAAATTTATAGTATAATTATATTAATAAGGGAGATAGTTATGAAAAATAAATTAGAAAAAGAAATAAACACAAAAGAATTGAATGATGTTATTGGTTTATCTAAAAAAATCTTAAAAATATTATATTTTGTATTTATAGCATGTTTAATATTAGCATCCATAATAGCTATTCAAAAATTAAATATTTTAAATATTCTATTAGATTTTTTAAGTGTTATTAGTCCATTTTTTATTGGCTTTGTTCTAGCTTGGTATTTAAGGCCATTGGCTCTTAAGTTAAGTGAAAAAATTCATAGTAAAACAGTAAGTGCAATTATTATCTTTGCCTCATTTATTTTAATTATATCTTTACTTTTATATATATTTGTACCAACAGTATATGATGAAGTAAATGAGCTTGTTGGACTTCTTCCAAGTTGGATGGAAAGTATTACAAAAGGTATTACTAATTTCTTTGTTAAATTTGAAGAAAATGGTTTAAATTTAGGGGATTTTCCCGAAAAATTACTAGCTAATATTACCTCATTTGGTATGGATATAGCTAAAAATTTACCAAATACCATTATTTCCTTTGTAGTTGCTCTATTTAGTGGTATTGGTACATTTGCTATGGGTCTTATTATTGGTATTTATATGCTAATTGATTATGATAATATTGCCGATCATTTTAAAAAATTGTTTCCAAAAAAATTTGCTAATGATATTCATCATCTAGCTACAAGAATGAGTGGCGAAGTTAGAAAATGTGTTAATGGTACATTTTTAGTAGCCTTAATGGTCTTGATTTGTGATTCAGTTGGTTTTGCCCTAGTTGGTTTAAATGCCCCGATATTATTTGGGCTATTCTGTGGTATTACGGATTTAATCCCATTTATTGGTCCATATATAGGTGGCGCAGTAGCAGTTATTGTTGGTCTTACCCAAGATCCATTAATAGGTATTGGTACATTAATTATTTGTGTTATTGTCCAAATAGTAGAAAATTATATCCTACAACCTATAGTTATGAGTAGAGCAAGTAGTATTCATCCAGTTATAATAATTATTGCCTTACTTGTATTTGGTCATTTCTTTGGTATTTTAGGTATGGTTTTAGCAACACCAATTTTAACTATTTTAAGAGTATTATTAGAATTTACTAACGAAAAATTAAAAATATTTAATTAAAAGTTGTTTAAAAAATAAATAAATTATGTTATATTATAGAAGTAATCGATGAAAAAAGATGCATTTAAATTACTTTTAAAAGAGAGTTAGTGGTAGGTGTAAACTAATAAAAGAATTTAAATGTTGCTACTTTTGGAGATTAATCGGCATATTAGTCGTTAAAAATAATTAAGTAAATAAAAGGATGGTACCGTCTAAATGACTCCTTAGATGTATCATTCTTTTTATTATAGGAAAGGTGAAGATGAAAAAAATGAGAATATTCTTAATTGCAGGAAAAGCAGGAAGTGGAAAGGGAGAAGTAGCAAAAATTATTAAAGAATACTATATTTACAAATTAGAGAAATGTGTTATTACGGAATATAGTAAGCCTTTAAAGAAATTTGCCCAAGAACTTACTGATTGGGATGGTAATCCTAATACTAAGCCAAGAAAATATTTACAAGATTTAGGAGATCAAATTAGAAAGATTGATAGTAAATATTTCATTAATAAAATGCTTGATGATTTAAAAATCTATGAAACACTTACTGATAATGTAGTTATTAGTGATGTTAGAATGCCAGATGAAATAGAAGATATTAAACTTAATTATGATAATGTTTATTCAATTTGTGTGGAAAATCAATTTAGTGCCAGCAAACTTTCAGTAGAAGAACAAGCCCATATAACAGAAACAGCTTTAGAAGGTTATGCTGAGTTTGATTACATTTTAGCTAATGACACATATGATAATTTAAAAGATAAAGTATTTAAATTTTTAGAAGGGGTAAAATAATGAAAGTAACAGCTAGTGAACTTAGAGAAAAATATTTAGACTTTTTCAAAAGTAAAGATCATAAAATTATTCCATCAGCATCAATAGTACCGGAAAATGATCCAACTGTTTTATTTACAACAGCTGGCATGCATCCATTAGTACCTTATCTTTTAGGAGAAAGTCATCCAAGTGGCAAAAGACTTACTGACGTCCAAAAATGTATTAGAACAAGTGATATTGATGAAGTTGGTGATGCTTCACATTTAACTTTTTTTGAAATGTTAGGTAATTGGAGTTTAGGTGATTATTTTAAAAAAGATGCCATTACTTATAGTTATGAATTTTTAACTAGTGAAAAGTATTTAAATATCCCCAAAGACAGATTATATTTTACGGTTTTTGCTGGTGATGAAGATTTTCCTAAAGATAATGAATCATATGAGATATGGAGAAGTCTAGGAGTAGAGGAAGATCATTTATTCTTTTTACCGAAAGAAAATAATTTTTGGATTTTAGGTAGTGGTATTGGTCCATGTGGTCCTGATACTGAAATGTTTTATGATACTGGGAAAGAAAAATGCTCACCAGAATGTAATCCATCTTGTGACTGTGGTAAATACCTAGAAATTTGGAATGATGTCTTTATGGAATATTATAAAGATGAAGAAGGGAATCTATCTAAATTAAACCAACAAAATGTTGATACTGGTATGGGCTTAGAGAGAACTATTACTGTTTTAAATGGACTTCCTAGTGTTTATGATTCAGATATCTTTAGTGGTATAAAAAATAAGTTAGAAGAACTTTCTCATTTAAAATATGAAGATAATTTACAAAGTTTTCGTATTATAATGGATCATCTTCGAACAAGTACTTTTATTTTAGCAGATGATCATGGTATAACTCCATCTAATATTGGGGCTGGTTATGTTTTAAGAAGACTTTTAAGAAGAACAATTCGCCATTTAAGAAAATTAAATATTAATGATTATGTTTTAAATGATTTAGCAGGTATTTATATAGATGAATATGCTGACATTTATCCAGAACTATCTAAAAACAAAGAAGCAGTATTTAGCGAACTAGAAAAAGAATATAATAAATTTAGTCATACTCTAAAAGATGGCGAAAGATTATTTTATAAAACAATTCGTCATTTAGAAGGTAATACTTTAAGTGGTAGGGATGCATTTAAATTATTTGATACTTTTGGTTTTCCGATTGAAATGACGGAAGAACTAGCCAAAGAAAATAATTTAAATGTTGATATTGAGGAATTTAATAAATGTTTTAAAGAACATCAAGAAAAATCAAGAACAATTGATGCCGGTTCATTTAAAGGTGGTCTTGCTGATCATTCTATTGAATCAACAAAATACCATACTTTAGCGCATTTACTTCTTGCTACATTACAAGAAATATATGGTAAAGATGTTATGCAAAAAGGATGTAATATTACAACTGAAAGGATAAGATTTGATTTTAATTGTGATCACAAATTAACTGATGAAGAGAAGAAAAAAGTGGAAGATAGAGTTAATGAAATGATTCAAACTAATACTCCAGTTACTTTTGAAGAAATTCCTTATGAACAAGCTAAAGCAGAAGGTGCTCATGGAACATTTGATGATAAATATGGTAGTATTGTTAAAGTTTATACCATCGGTAATTTATCAAAAGAAATTTGTGGGGGACCTCACGTTGAAAATACTGGTGTATTAGGTCACTTCAAAATAATTAAAGAAGAATCATCATCTGCCGGTGTAAGAAGAATTAAAGGTATTCTAGAATAAAATAGATATAAACTTGTAAATTAAATTAAATTGAAAAAAAGAAAAAGTTGAAAAATAATTTGACTTGAAAAAATAAAAAGTAT
>CANQDM010000062.1 GCA_947591505.1 uncultured Bacilli bacterium
GCTCCATTTAACTCTTTATCTACCCATTTCTCTTTATGTATCCCACTTCGCTCATATAATTCATCTATTGCATCTTGAACATTATTTGTTTTGGTATGTTTATTATCAAATGATACTTTACTACTTTCTATATATGCTTCTATGGCATAAGCACTACTTATAGATATTATTAAACCTACTATTATTCCCAGTATAAATTTATAATTATTTTTTATTATTCTCTTCATATATAATAACCTCTATTATCTATAAGATTATTATAATATACCCCCCCCGAGAGTCAAGGGTCAAAAAGGAATAACTTATTTGGTTATTTCTAATTTTAAACTGTCTTTATATTTTGTATAACATTCATCATCATTATTATCTAGTGATATATGATAATTTCCTTTTTCTTTTATATTTAATTTTAATTTAATTAACTCATTAATATTATCTATATTATTATCATTAATTTTTTCTAAATCAAATTTTAAATACCAATTTTCTTTATCATGACTTTCATTTAATAAATTTACATTATAATTGAATATTTCTAAATTATCTAAGTTATAGTCTAAATATTTTGGTATATTATTTAAATTGTATCATTTAATTTATATTTTTTATCATTAATAGTTACATTACTATTACTACAAGAAGTTAAAAGAAATAAAATTAGCACTAAAAACAATTTCTTCATTTAATCACCTAGATATATAAATTATTCGGTACAATCCAAATAACAGCCATAGCCAACCGCACCAACTTGACCATCAGCATAGCCTTTTTGACCATCCATATTAAGAATTACCCATTGATGAGTCCAACCATTTTCATTGGCATGAGTTAAATTTGTAAATCCTAAACATTCTAAGACAAGGATTAATGCTCTCGTACAACCAGCACATGATGCTTCGCCTTTAATAAATACACCATATGGAGTACGATAATCATTACCAGATTCAACGTGTACACCTTTAAGGTAATATTCAGAAACTTTAGATGCTGCCGCTTGAACTTTATCAATATCTTTACTATAACCTTTTGCTTTTATTTCACTGGCTATTTGCTGTGCAACTGCTAAGGCTTGTTTATCTTTTTCACAGGCATCTTTATCTGTTGATTTATAGCCACGTTTTTTAAGTGTAGCTGTATAAGTACATCCTGATGTAGTACCACTAGAACTACTAGATGAACCACTACTAGATGAACTACTTGAACTTGAACCTGTACTAGGTTTAGTAGTTGTAGTTGCTTTCTTTTTAACTGTAACAGTCATTTCTTGTTCAGCTCTATTACCACTTTTATCTTCAGCATATACTTTTACTTTATAAGTACCTGCTTTTTTAATATCAACTTCCCCTTCAACTTTTACTTCAACATCACCATCGACTTCATCTTTAGCCGTAATTCCTTTAAGTAAATCTAGATTATCACCAACTGTGATAGTTTGATTTTTAACTCCTTCTAATACAGGAGCCACAGTATCTTTAATAGTAATTACTATTTCTTTTTTATTTTCAATTACTTCAGTTTCTTCTTTAAACACTTTATATGTATAAGTTTTATTTAAATAGATATCTATTTTAGTTTCGCCAATTACAAAAGTATAAGTATCTCCTTCTTTAAATACTTCATTATTAATAGTTATTTTTATTTCTGTTCCTTTAACTAATTTAGTTTTATCTATTAATTTATTTTCTAAATCCTCATAAGTCCAAGTTGTACTATTGCCAACTTCTTCTTTATAATCTATAATAGCCATACTATTTTGTTTGGATATCTCTTTTATTTCATTTTCATACTTTATAGTAGACTTTTTATTATACATAAATAAGTATGTACCACCAGCTGCTAATATTACTAGTAATATTATTATAATAGTTGTAACTATTATTGCAGTATTTTTTTTCTTTTTAAGTTTATTATCTACCTTTTCTGCAATTTTTTCTTCTTTTTTCATGCTTTACCACCTATTTCTATTATATCCTTATTTTCTAATAATATTTTAGGTCTAGTAATTTTATTTGACAATATAAAAAGGAGATTTTTTATATCTCCTTGACATTATTTTTCATCTTTAACTTCAAAGTCTTTGAGTTCACCATCACTAGCTAATATTTTATTAACTTTTTCCGTTGCATTATTTAGTTTTTCACTACAACTTTTAGCAAGTTCCATTGCTTCAGTATATTTTTTTATTGCATCTTCTAATGGGACATTCCCTGCTTCTAGTTCTTTAACTAAATTTTCTAAATCTTTTAAATTAGTTTCAAATGTTTTTTCTTCCGCCATTATTTTTCCTCCTTCTTATATCTTCTTCTTTTTAATGACTCATTTATTTCTAATTTTAATTCTTCTTTTTCATAATCAATATTTATCCAAGTTTTAAATGGATCTTTAAGATTACTTTTATTTTTAATAATATTATCTAAACTAGAAAATAAACAAATAATAAGATTTTCAATATCTAATTTTAATTCTCCTAGTTTATTTAATCTTTCTTCAATTATATATAAACTTTTTCTTATTGCAATATTTTTTTCAATTTCTTTACTTTGTTCACATATTAATTCAGTTATTTTATCATCTATTAAATCATTTTTACTAACATTTATTATTGAACATTTTTTATTTTCTCGTTGATATTTGGCTATATCAGAAATAATTTTTGGTGTTGATATTATAATTGCTATCAATATTGCTGTTATAAGAGGTAAATTTGCTACTAAATAGCCAAAGCACATAATTATAAGGGCAATTATAGATGAAACAATCATTTTTAACTTGATTTGCATTTTTAATTTCTTTTTTTGGCTTTTTAATTGTTGAACTTTTTCATCCCATAAAATTGCTTTTTCCATTTTTATATCATTAGCGTTTGTCGCTATAATGTTATCAGATTCTTCTTGTTGCCTTTCTAACTCTCCTTTAAGTATCGATGCTTCAACTACATCTTCTTTAATTTCTTCATACTTTTTACTATAACTTGCTAATTTTTCTTTATCAACCATTATTTTATCTCCCTTACTATACTTTCAATTTCACCTTCATGAAATTTAATATTTATTTTATCATTAACTTTTAAATCTTTACTACTACTAATTAGTCTATCACCTTTTTTAACTAAAGAATAGCCATTACTTAATATATTTAAGGGATTTACTAGTTTTAAAGTATTAATTAAATAATCTAATTGATACTGTTTATTATTTAAATCTTTATCAATAATATTATTTAAATTTACTATTAATTCTTTTAATTTATTTTTATTATCGTTAATAATATTAGTTGGACTCATTAGTTTTATTTTATTTAAATCCATTTCTAATAAATGTTTTTTATTATCTAATATTATTTGCATATTTTTATTTAAATCTTCTAGTAACTTATCTAATTTTTGCTCTTTTATTTCATATAAACTCATCGGATTTTTTAAAACAAAAGAATTTTTTAAATGATATAACTCAATAAATTTAGTATTAACTAAATTTTTAATGTTTTTATTAAGTCTTATTTTAAATTGATTAATTAAATTTTCGATGTCAAGTTTTGTTGGTACTGCCATTTCAGCAGCTCCAGTTGGCGTTGGGGCACGAAGGTCTGCTACAAAATCCGCAATAGTAAAATCAGGTTCATGACCTACTGCACTAATTATCGGTGTTTTCGCATTATAAATAGCTCTTGCGACTATTTCTTCATTAAAAGCCCATAAATCTTCAATAGATCCTCCACCTCTGCCCACAATTAAAACATCACAATTGTAATTATCAGCTACTTCAATTTGATGAACGATATTTGGAGCCGCTTCTGCGCCTTGCACTAAACTAGGAAACAAAATTACTTCAGATAGAGGATATCTTCTTTTAATCGTACTCATAATATCTCTTACAGCCGCCCCTGTATCAGCCGTAATAACCCCTATTCGTGTAGGATATTTTGGTATTTCTTTTTTATGTTCTTTATTAAATAAGCCTTCTTTAAATAATTTTTCTTTTAATTTTTCATATTCAATATATAAATTACCTAAGCCATCTAGCTCCATAGATTCAACATATATTTGATAAGAGCCACTAGTGGGATATGCACTAATACGTCCCTTTACTAAAACATTCATACCATCTTCCGGGGCAAACTGTAATCCTCTTGCATTACTTTGAAACATAACAGCATTAATCCTTGATAAATCATCTTTTAAAGTAAAATATAAATGTCCTCGTGTATGATTTTTAAAATTAGATATCTCACCTTTTAAATAAACTCTATTTAAAAATATATCACTATCTAAAACATTCTTAATATAATTATTTATTTCACTTATATTTAAATATTTTTTCTCATCCATAATGCCATCCTTATTATCTACTTTTTATATAGTCATGATAAATATCTTTTATCAAATAATAATTATCACTATATATTTTAACATAATCTTCTTTTTCATCAATTACTAAAGGAACATCGCCATCTTTAGTTACTATTACTTCTTCTCTTTCAACTTGATCCAATATTTCTCTAAAATATTCTGGTGTTATTAAGTTAAAGATATCTTCAAATACTTGTAAAAATTCTTTGCTTGATTCTTTAAAAAAAGTTGTTAAATCCATTGTAAGTCTTATTCTTCTACGATCAGTATTCATAGCAATTTTAGTTTTATTTAGCCAATCTACCCCATCTACTTGACTAGATATAATATGACTAATATCATTTTCTAGCAAAAATTCATTATCAAATATAGCAAGTTGCATATCATCATCAGTAAAAATCAAACCCCAATTATTACTACGTCTATCCCAATTACAAAATAATATATCAAATAAATACATTTTAATAATATCATTAAATACTTTAGGAATTTTAGGTCCATAAACAGGATCGTTTAAATATTTTTTTTCTAAAAAATCCCATATACCATATAAAGAAGCATTATATTCTTTTAATAATCCTAAATTAAAAGCATCGCTAAATTTACCATATTTATTTAAATCCTCACTAATAACAAATACTTCTTCATCATCATTGTAAGGTAAAATTATTTGATATTTTGGACACATTAGACCAATTTCTTTGGCAATATAATAACCTAGAACTTCATCAATAGCTAAATTAATAGGATATGTATCAATTATTTGTTTAGCATAAAATTTACCAACACTTAAATTTAGTTTCGTCGGTTCTTTAATTGTTTCAATTTGCTCAATATCATCTAATGAAAGTTCCATAATTTTTTCTCCTATCTTTTATTATTTTGTTTATTTTGATATTCTTGCCATACTTTAGTTATATCAGCATATATTAATTCATATTTTTGTAATATTTCATCTCGCTTATATATTTTTAAAGGAATATTACCATTTTTAGTAATTATTACTTCATCTTTTTCAATTAAATTTAATATTTTATTTAAATAATCTGGTGTAAATAAATAATACATAGATTCAAATAAAGAAATATATTCTAAAGAATTATTATCTAAAAAATAACTTAAATTGATTACTAAAGGATTTGTATTCTTATTAAGAGATACTTCTAAATCATAATCAATATCAGTTGGAAACGAAGACATTTCCGGTTTAGTGTTATTTACAAAAGAATATTCATTATCTAAAATAGCTATTCTATTTTCATTATTATTTTTAATAACACCCCATTGTTCATTATGAAAATCATCAAAGCCAAAAAATAAACTAAGAAGATATGTGGCGACTAAATCTCTATATAATTTAGGATTATCACCATAACTTTCTTCTAAAACATGCCAAGATTCCGATACACTAGCATTGGTATTTTTACCTACTCCTAGAGTATGTGCTGTTAAAAAAGGCCCAATATTTTCTAAATCGGCACTTAACATATAATATTCATTACTTGCAATATCACTGTTAAATTTGGGAATAACTATTTGATATTTGGGACAAGTGATACCTAAAATAGATGCTACTTTAGAAATTATTATTTCATTAAATGCATTTATATCATAATTTTTACGATATTTGACATAATAATTGCCAATTGATAAAGATATCTTTTGGGCTATTACGTCTTTTCGAATATTCTCTATTTTAGTAAAATCTTCTTTAGTCAAGTTCATTTTTTATAACCTTATCTAAAACAGCATTGATAATTTTTCTTACACTGTCATCACTATATTTTTTAGCAAGTTCTACTGCTTCATTTATAACTACAATATCCGGTGTATCAGTATACTTAAGTTCAAATACCCCAATTCTTAAAATAGCAGCCCCTGTTTTATCAAGACGATTAATAGACCAATTATTCATATATTTATTAGCTAAATTATCCACTTCATTAATATGGGTAATTACCCCATATACAATATCTTTTACAAAATCATTATCGATATCTAAATTGTTTTTAATAAGTTCATCGATATCAATTTGAGGATTGCTTTCTTTATATAGATCCCATTGATATAATATAACCATACATTTTTCTCTTAATTCACTTCTTGTTTTTGTCATAAATATTTCTCCACTCTTTAATTATAACAAATGAAAATATAAAATGCTATATAGAAAGAAAAAAGAATGAATTAATCATTCTAAAAATTATTTTAAATTATTCTTTAATTTTTCGATTTCTTTTTCAGTTAATGATGTATATTTCATTATTATATTTATTGGCATATTGTCTTTTAACATATTAATAGCAATATTCTCTTTTTCTTCTGCTATACCTTTAGTTATTCCTTCACTAATACCTTCATCTCTTGCTTCATGTATGTCTGATCTTCTTAACTTTTCTTGTTCTTCTTCATAACTTAAATGATTTATTACTACTCCATCTTTTGTTAATGTTAACATTTTATCTTCATACTCCTTCACTACTTTATCTTTTTTGCCTAATTCTTTTATCTCGTCCATATTTGCATTTAACATTACTAGATGTATATGTTTTTTGTTTCCTTTTATGCATTCATCATACCATAGCTCTTTGTACTTAACAAGATTCACATTGATTATCTTAAAGGTATTCGTATAGATACTATCGTCTTCTAGACATGTTATTAGATAGGTCTTCTTACTTAATTTATCTCTACTATCTTGATTTAAATTTATTAGTACTGTATCTAAATCTTCATTATATTCATATCCTCTTTCTATTATTTGCGAATAATATGAAGTATAGTATGATAAATTCCTTAACTTAGTACTGGTATTAAAATTACTATTTAACTCAACTAAAATATGTTTACCATTATTTGACTCCACTATTAAATCTGTTACTTTTATTCTCTCAGATTTTCTTCTTATCTTTAGTTCAGTTGGAATAAACTCAATAACATGCACTTTTTCTTCTAGAATATCTGATAATATATAATCAAGTAATCTAGTATCTTGTTCATTGGCTACAATTGCTTTAAAGATTGAATCATACATTAATATAGGTTTATCTTGAAGTGTAAAATTCATAGTTTTATTTCACCTCCCTTCACTTATATTATTCGTCACTCACTAGCCAATTTCCTTTTTTTCATGAAAATTTATGAAAAAAAGTGTTAAAAATTAAAAAAATCTCTATTTCTAGAGATAATTTTATTATTTTTTAAACATTTTCTAATTTTACGCCAACTACTTTACTGATACCAGCATTTTGCATCGTAATGCCATATAAGACATCAGCATATTCCATCATTCTCTTTTTATGAGTAATTAGAATATATTGACTATCCATTTTCTTTTTATTTAAGTATTCGCCAAATAAATCAACATTGACTTCATCTAGAGCAGCTTCTACTTCATCTAAAACAATAAATGGTACAGGAGATACATTAAGGATGGCAAAAAGTAAGCAAATAGCAGTAAGTGATTTTTCGCCACCAGATAAGCTTTGCGTATTATGAATCTTTTTGCCCGGCGGAATTATAATCATTTCAATACCAGTATTTAAATAATCACTAGGATCAGTTAATTCTAATTTACCAGTTCCCCCTTGAAACATAATTTTAAATACTTTACTAAATTCCGCGCTTACTCTATTAAATGTCGTAATAAATTTTTCTTCCATAATATTATCCATATCACTAATTATTTCTTTTAAACTATTCATTGATACTTCTAAATCTTCTTTTTGACTAGTTAAAAATTCATAACGACTACTTACTCTTTCGTATTCAGAAATACTTCCAGTATTGACTTCTCCTAAAGATTTGATTTCACTTTTTAATTTATGAACTTTACTTCGAGCTAAATTCTCATCAATATCAAGTTCATAATTTTCTTTGGCATATTCATAAGTCATATTATATTCTTCATTTAATGTAAGTAATAAATTATCTAATTTAACATTTAATTTACCAACATTTACACTTACATTATTAAGTTCATTAGAAATACTTCTATATTCTTGATTAGCTTTATTAGTTTTATCTTCTAATTCTTGTAATTCATTATTTAAATCAATCTTTTTATTTTTTAAATCAGTTAAATCTTTTTCTAATTTTTCTTTTTCAATAGTTAAATTATTTTCTTTTTGCATTATTTTTTCTAGTTCAGCATCTAAATTATTTTTCTTTAAATTAGTAATACCATTTAAATCATTTTTAACTATTTTTAAACTTTCTTCCTTACTTTCTAATATATTTATTTGACTATTTTTTGTACTATTTAAATTAATTAGCTCAACTGCACTTTTATTTAACTTATCATTAATTATTTCGGCATCACTTGTAATACTTGCTAATTCTTTATTTAAATTATCTATTTTTTCATTTACTTTTTCTAAATTTAATTTATTATTTTCAAGTTCACTTTTTAAATTAATATTAGTACTT
>CANQDM010000063.1 GCA_947591505.1 uncultured Bacilli bacterium
CTTTAACAGCAGTAACTATGGTAGAAAAACTATCATCTGCTAAAATGATATCAGAAACACTTTTGGAAACTTCTGTTCCAGTTTTACCCATACCCACACCAATATCAGCCTTCTTTAAGGCAGGGGCATCATTAACTCCATCACCTGTCATAGCCACTACTTTACCAGTATCTTGCCAAGCATTTACTATAGCAAGTTTATTCAGCGGACTTACTCTTGCATATACAGAATACTTAGAAACATTCTTCTTTAAATCACTTGATGACATTTTATCAACATCAGCACCAGTAATGGCTTCATCTTTATTTTGTAAAATTCCTATTTCTTTGGCAATAGATGTTGCAGTATCTAGGCTATCACCTGTAATCATTATTGGTTTAATATGTGCACTTTTACAATAACTAATAGCTTCTTTAACATCTTCTCTAGGTGGATCAATCATGGCACTAAAACCTACAAATGTTAAATCCGATTCATTTAGTAAATCTAATTTATAATCACTTCCTACATCTTTATAAGCATAGGCAATTACTCTATAAGCTTTATTCGATTCTTGTTTCTCTATTTCTTTTAGTTTCTCTTTTTTAACTTTAGTTAGTTTTATAACTTTATTATTTTCTAAAATATGAGAACAATTATTGATAATAGAATCAAAGCTACCTTTAATATGCATTGTATATTTACCATCATATTCATTAATAGTAGACATCATTTTTCGCTCTGAATCAAAAGGAAGTTCACCAACTCTTTTATTATCTTTTTTAATGTTTTCAACATCTAAATAAATACTAGCACATTCATATAAAGCAATTTCCGTAGGATCGCCAAGAAAATCTTTTTTAGTTTTTACCGCATCATTATTAAGTGCCATAATTTTAAAAATAATATTATCTTTTGATAGATCTTCTATTTTATTTATTTTATTATCACAGTAAATTTCTCTAACACTCATTTTATTTTGGGTAATAGTTCCGGTTTTATCAGAGCAAATAATTTCCGTACACCCTAAAGTTTCTACACTCATCATTTTTCTTACTATCGCATTCTTTTTAGCAAGATCACTCATACCTAAAGATAGAACAATGGTAATAACTGCTGGTAATCCTTCAGGAATAGCTGCTACAGCTAGAGAAATAGAAAGCATAATTACTTCCATAGTTTCCATTTTAGTAATACTACCAACAATAAACATAACCATAATTATTAAAACAATTATAGCGGATAAAACCTTGCTTATTCCATCAATTCTTTTTTGCAAAGGGGTAATTTCTTTTTCTTCGACCTTTAAGTTACTAGCAATAAGACCAAATTCGGTATTCATACCAATATCACATACTACTGCTTCGCATTTACCATAAACAATATTAGTACCAGAATAAAGCATATTAAAACGACTAGCAAGTGGTACTTGTTCTTTTATAGTATCAGTATTTTTTTCAACAGGTACAGATTCACCAGTTAAAGATGATTCATCTACTTTCAAAGATGCTGCATAAATAATTCTAGCATCTGCTGGAATTGTATCACCGGCTTCAAGAACTAAAATATCACCTTTAACAATATTTTCACTATTTACTTGATATATTGCCCCATCTCTTCTAACTCGCACATGTTTAACTTGCATTTTCTTTAAGGCATCAATGGCTTTATCAGCTTTTCTTTCTTGAATAAAGCCCAAAATAGCATTTAAAATAACAATAGCAATAATTATAATACTATCTGTAAAAGGTTCTTTCTTTACTAAAGATATCACAAACGATACTATAGCAGAAATTATTAAAAATATAATCATTAAATCACGAAATTGATCAATAAATTTACTAAAACTAGATCCTTTTTTTGCTCCAGCTAATTTATTTTGACCATCTTTTTTTAATCTTTTAGTTACTTCTTCTTCTGTTAATCCTTCTTTCAAAGTATTTAATTCTTTTAATACTTTATCTATATCTAAATTATAATAAAACATATAATCACCACTTTTTATTCACAACTTATCTATCTTAAATAATTATATCAAAAATAAAAGTGAAAAAAAACACTTAAGTTTTACCTTAAGCATTTTATTTATCTCTTAAACTTGCTTTAAATTTAGTTTCAATACCACTGATTATTTTATTAAATATTTCCATAACTTCTTCTTCCGTTAAAGTTCTCGTGTAATCTTCAAAAGTTAAATTATAAGCAATAGATTTTTTATCTTCACCGATATTATCACCTTTATAGATATCAAATACTTTAACTTCAGTTAGAAGTTTACCACCAAGTCTTTTTATTTCTTTTTGCATAGATGCACTATCAATAGAATTATCAACAATAAATGCTAAATCTTTTTCGACTTTTGGATATTTATTTAATTCGTGATATTTAACATCACCAGTTTTATTTTTAATAAGTTTAGTTAAAGATATTTCCCCAACATACATATCATCTTTGGATACATTTGGATGTAGTTTACCAAAATAACCAACTGGAGAGCCACCCACAATAATTTCACTATTTATCTTTGGATGAATTTCATTTGGTAATTTATCACTTAATACAAGGGAATATCTATCTTTTAAACCTAAATAATCTAATAAATTTTCAACTACTCCTTTAATTAGATAAAAATCAATCTTATATTTTAAATTATTCCAAGTATTATTTAAATAATCTCCACTCATAACAAAGGCAAGTTTAGTATCTTCTAAATATTCTTCTTCTCCTTCGCTATAAATATTAGCTATTTCATATAACATAACATCATTATTCTTTTTACTTTTATTATATTTAGCAATATTAACTAAAGAATTAAGTAAACTTTGTCTTATATAAGATTTTTCTTGCAACATTGGCCTATTAAGTTTAATAGACTTACCAAAATTATAGTTATATTTATCTTTCTCTTCTTCACTTACTAAAGTATAAGTACGAAGTTCATTAAAACCTAGACTACGCATTCTTTTAGATATTATTTTGCGGTATCCTACTTCTTCTGCATATTCACCTTTTTTAGTTGTAATTAAAGGTAGGGTTGGTTTAATATGATCATAGCCATATAATCTTCCTACTTCTTCAATTATATCTTCTTTTTGCATTAAGATATCTTGTCTTCTACTAGGAATAGTTACAGCATAAGTATTATTTTTTAAAGTATAAGGAAAACCTAGACTAGTTAAAATATTTTTAACATCTTCATCTGTTAGAACCATTCCTAAAATAGAATTAATTTCATCTAGAGTAACATCAACTACTTTTGGAGTCTTATCTACTTTATCATAAGTAACAATACCTTTAACTATTTTCGCATCAGCATATTTTTCAAGTAAATGACATGCTCTTTTAATAGCTTTCAAACTATATTCATAACTAAGTGGTTTTTCAAGTCTTAAACTAGCCTCACTACGTAGTCCTAATCTAATTGAAGTATATCTAATATTATAAGGATTAAAGATAGCTGATTCAATTAAGATATTTTTAGTAGAATCGGAAATGCCACTATTAAGGCCACCCATAACACCAGCTACACATAATGGCGTATCACCATCAGTTATTAAAATATCATCTTTGGTTAAATCTCTTTCTTCTTTATCAAGTGTAACTATTTTTTCATTATCTTTGGCCATTCTAACAACAATAGAATCTCCAACCACATCTTTATCAAAGAAATGTAAAGGTTGACCATATTCAAGCATAACATAATTGGAAATATCAACAACATTATTAATACTTCTAACCCCTGCTACTTCAAGTCTTTGTTTAATAAAGTCAGGGCTTTCTTTAATTGTTACATCTTTAGCTATCATTAAATTATACATTGATACATTTTCCGTATCTACTTTTAATTTAACTAATTTATTAACATCTTCATCTAATTCTTTAAAAGATATGTCTGGCTCTTTAACTTCCCTGTTTAAAACTGCTGCTACTTCATAAGCAAAAGGAATATGATTATTACAATCAGTTCTATTAGGATTTAAATCAAGTTCATATGTTGTATCATTAAGGCCTAAATAATCTAGGGGATTTTCACCAACTTTTGCATCACTCCCAAGTTCAGTTATCCCTTTATTATAAGTTTCTTCTGTTTTTTCTTCTAAACCAAGTTCAAATAAAGCACAAATCATACCATTAGATTCGACACCCCTAATAGTGCTTTTCTTAATTTCAAAGTCACCTGGTAAAATAGCCCCGGGAAGCGCCACAATAACTTTTATGCCGCTTCTAACATTGGATGCACCACAAACAATTTGTAATGTTTCACTACCCACATTTACTTTGCATACATGTAAGTGATCACTATCAGGATGCATTTCACATTCTAATATTTCCCCAATCACTAAATTAGGAATATCAGTTGTGGTTACTTTTTCAATATTGATACCAGCTTTAGTTATTTTATCCGCTAATTCTACTTTATCAACGTCATCTACTTTAACATAATCGTTAATCCATTTTAAACTAATTGCCATTTTAATACTCCCTTCTATCAAATTGTTCTAGAGTTTTAATATCATGATTAACATAAAACACTCTAATATCATTAATACCATATTTAAGCATTGCAAGTCTTTCAATACCAAAACCAAAAGCAAAACCATTCCATTTACTAGGATCATAACCACAATTTTTCAAAACAATTGGATTTACCATACCAGCACCACCAACAGTAATCCAACCAGTGCCTTTACAAATATTGCATCCTTTACCATTACAATTAAAACAACTAATATCCATTTCCACAGATGGTTCGGTAAAAGGATAATAAGATGGTCTAAATCTTGTTTCTCTAGCTTCCCCAAATAATTTTTTGGCAACAGCTTCAAAAGTTCCTTTTAAATCACCTAAAGTAATATTTTTATCAACAAGTAAACCTTCCATTTGCGTAAATTGATGAGAGTGAGTGGCATCATCTTCATCTCTTCGATAAGTTTTACCGGGACAAATGATTCTTATTGGATCTTTTCCTTCGTGTTTTAACATTTCTCTTACTTGGACAGGACTAGTTTGACTACGAAGTAAATATTCTTCACCTTTAATATAGAAAGTATCTTGAGCATCTCTAGCTGGGTGACCTTTAGGTAAGTTTAAAAGTTCAAAATTATATAAATCTTTTTCAACTTCTGGACCTTCAACTACATCATAACCCATACTCATAAGTAAGTTTTCTAAAGTCTCAATTATTCTTTCGATTGGATGAGCAGAACCTACTGGTAATTTAGTTCCAGGTAGAGTTACATCAATGGCTTCACTATTTAATTTTTCATTTATTTCTTTAGTTTCAATTTCCTCTAAAGTTTTGGTATAGCCATCATTAAACATAGTTCTAATTTCATTAACAGCCATCCCAAATTCTTTTTTCTCTTCATTTGGCACTTCTTTAATTTGACCATTAAGTAGGGTTATTTTACCATTTTTACCCATGTATTCTACTTTAACATTTTCTAAAGTATGTTTATCTTTTATATTAGTAAATAAATCTTTTAATTCATTTTTTATTTCTTCTATTTTATCTTTATACATTATTTATCATCCTTTCTCTATTTTCTATATATGGATACTTATTTAATAAATATTCATCACTAGTGCCAAATCTATTTTGAAATCTTTTACTTGATTCAAATATTTTAGAACTACTTTCCACAGTTATAATTTCATCTTTTTCTTCCTTAAAATACATATATCTAGCATAAGTTTTTTCTACACTTTGCATAACTCTACTCGGAGTGCGTAAAATAATTTCTTCTAAATTAATGCTTTTTAAATATTCATACATATTACTAATTTTTTCAAAGCTAAGTGTCAACAATGGAGAAAATTTTACTGTAATATAATGAATTTCTTCTTCTGTATAACCTAAAGTTTGTAAATCTTTTTGCATTTGGCTAAGCTTATTTAAACTTAATTCTTCAATGGCTGAAAAATCGCCAAACATTTTTAATACTTCTTCTCTAGTATAACCCAAGGTTTCAATATCTTTTAGTCTTTTGGCTATTGAATTAGGATTACGATCAAATATCCTTGGACTTAATTTTATTATTTTAGTTACTTTATGCTTACTAAATCCAAGTGATTCTAAATAATTTAAAACTTCTAATATTGATTTAAAATTAATAGTTAAACAGCGAGGATTTTTATTAATAATAATTACAATATCCTTAATAGTAAAACCATAATTAGAAAATCTTTTAATATTTTCTATTGTATGTTTATATAGTGTTTCATCAGTAATAGCTTTGACATCTTCATCATTAAAGATTCTTTTAATTACTTTTTCCGGGAATTTTAATTTTTCTAAAAATTCTCTGGTCATTATTCTAGCTCCTCAATTAATAAGGGATTATTTTCAAGTTCATCAATTATATCTTCTAGGGAAATATTATTTTTCACTTTACTTTCAATATAATCTTTTATTTCCATTACATCTTTATTCAAAAACATTGGATAGGAATCATATAATAAATTTAAATTTTTAAAACCTATACTAGTTAAATAATTTGTAACTTCTAAAATATCTTCATAATCTCTTTGTAATATAATAGGATTACCTACTACTATATTTCTAATCATAGAATCACTACAATTAAGATTTTTTAATAATTCTATTATTTTATTAAAATCTTCCATATTATCTTCATTAATAAATTCTTTCATATTATTAATATCAATATCTCTTATTCCAAGTTCAATTAATTTATCTAGCATCTTTTATCTCCTCCTCTTTTCTTTTATATGGATACATTTGTAATAATTCTTGCTTTGCAACTCCAAATTCATTTTTAAATCTTTTTTCACTATAAAATAAATACCTATGGCTTTTTATTTCAATATTATTATTTTTAAAATAGTTATATCTAGCATAAGATAATTCTACACTTTGCATAAGAAATTTAGAATAATTTACAGCAATATTATCAAAACCTATTTCTTTATAATAATTTATTTTATTAGCTATATTTTCAAAACTAAGACCTAATAATGATGGTAATTCTAAGGTCATTTTTAAAACTTCTTCTTTTGAGTATCCTAAAGACATTATATCATCTATTTTCTGCTTTATATTTTCCATACTAAGGGCAAGTATTGGTGGCATTGCAGTAGTCAATTTAATTACATCTTCATTTGTATAGCCTAAAGAAATTAAACATTCAACTTTTTTATTTATATTTTCGATACTAAAGCTAAGTACTGATGGCAAGACTTTTATAATTTTTATTACTTGTTCTCTAGTATAGCCTAACGATATTAGATATTCTATTTTTTGCTTTATACTCTCAAAACTATAACCAAATAATGCTGGTAATTTTAAAGTTATTATTAATACTTCTTTTTTCGTATATCCCAAAGATTCAATATCTTTTATTTTTTGTTTAATGTTTTCGATACTATAACCAAATAACATTGGTAATAATTTTGTCATCTTTATTATTTGCGGTTCAGTATATCCCAATAAAATTAAATCTGCTTTTTTTTGCTTTATATTTTCCATACTAAGACTAAATATTGATGGAAATACTTCTGTCATATTTATTATTTTTTCATTAGTATATCCTAATGAAATTAAATATTCTATTTTTTGTTTAATATTTTCAAGGCTATAGCCAAATAATGATGTTAATGATGTTGCTATTTTTATAATTTGCAATTTAGTATAACCAAATTCCAATAAATATTCGCAATTGCTTTTAATATGTCTTAATAAGTTATCTGGTGATATTTCATTAATAAAAATGCTATTAACAATTTTATCAATATCATCTTTTTTAAAGCCAAAATCTATTAAATATTTATAAACTTCTTCCATTAGAACCTCCCTAAAAATAAAAATTCATAAATAAGGCTAAAGGACGAATATAATCCGCGGTACCACCTTTATTTATGAATTTATCATACACTTTAATTCTTATTGTGAATTACTCGTTAAATACTCCTTAATTTGAAATTCAAATTATTAATTACTATAAATATTTTCACCAATTATATTTATTCTCTAAATTAGCCTTAATAATTCTACTTAAATTAAATCTTCATATTTACTATTAATAGTTTTCTGCTTTTCTTTCAAAATAACTTTGAGCATGTTTACATACTGGGCAAATTTCTGGCGCTTTTTTACCAACAACAACATGACCACAGTTACGGCATACCCAAATTGTATCACCTTCAGATGAGAATACTAATCCTTCATCCATATTAGTAATTAATTTACGATATCTTTCTTCATGTTCTTTTTCAATTGCTCCAACCATTTCAAATAAAGTAGCAATTCTTGTAAATCCTTCTTCTTTGGCAACTTTAGCAAATTCAGCGTACATATCTGTCCATTCATAATTTTCACCAGCTGCAGCATCTTCTAAATTAGTATGAGTATCAGGTACTTCCCCCTCATGTAATTCTTTAAACCACATCTTAGCATGTTCTTTTTCATTGTTAGCAGTTTCTTCAAAAATAGCAGCGATTTGTTCATAGCCTTCTTTTCTTGCTTTACTAGCATAATAAGTATACTTATTTCTGGCTTGACTTTCACCAGCAAAAGCTGCCATTAAATTGGCTTCAGTTTTAGAACCTTTTAATTCCATA
>CANQDM010000064.1 GCA_947591505.1 uncultured Bacilli bacterium
AAGCATAACATTTAATAGTTATACTTCTTACATCCCCCTCTTTTTTTATTTTTGTCTAAATTTTGGGGTACAGTTCAAAATAATACTTCTTTTTATTTGTCATAAATATATATTATGAAGAAATATTTATCTGTATTATTTACTTTTTTTCTAAGTGTTTTAATTTTATATGCTTTAAAAGTTGAAGCAATCATGCCATTAACAGGTAAAACAATAGTTATTGATCCTGGTCATGGTTTTAAAGATCCTGGCACTAGTTATGGTAAAATTTATGAAAAAGATATTAATCTAAATATAGCATTATTTTTAGAAAAAGAATTAGGTGCCCTTGGAGCCGATGTTATTTTAACTAGAGATGGCGATTATGATTTATCTATACCAAATGCAAGTGGGCGTAAAAGAAGTGATTTTAATAATCGGATAAAATTAATTAATGAAAGTAATGCTGATATGTATTTAAGTATTCATCTTAATTATTTAAGTGATGCATCATATTATGGACCACAAGTATTCTATAATAAAGATAATAAAGAACTTGCGAAAATTATGCAAAAAGTAATGAATGAAGAATTAAAAGGTAAAAGAGAAATAAAAAAAATACCAAGTGATACATATATGTATAGCAAACTAAATGTACCGGGTATTTTAATCGAATGTGGTTTCTTATCTAATGGGATAGAAAGAAATAAACTAATAAAAGAAGAATATCAAAAAAAGATAGCCGAGACTATTGCTAAAGGAGTTCTTGAATATTTTTAATATCAAGTAATTTTATTAAATTAATGAATTCTTTAATATCTTTTTTATCATTTATAACTTGATAAGCAATTTTATTTAATTTTAAGGCTATTTTATAAGCTATATCATGTAATTCTTCTAAAGAATAATTATATGTTTCTTTTCGGTGTTGCCAATTGTTTTTGTCTCTATTTAATAATTCTTCTTTAAATCCTTTGTTATAAAAAGTACTTTCACTAAACTTAACTTCTTTATTGGGAATTAAAATATCAACTAGTTTATATAATTTTGATTTAATACCATAAATATCAGTAATAAAATAACGATAGATATAATATCCAATATTGTGTGATTTCTTCATAATTTTACTGATATTTTTTTCTTCATAAGTTTTAAAAAATACATTATCGATAGTATTTTTTAAATTGGCGGTAAAGTTTAATTTAGGGATTAAAGTTTTATATAATTTATTATGCCATTTAGTATGATATAAATTATTATATATATAATAATCTAATAAAAATTCTATTTTACCATGGGGAATATTTAAATTTTTAACTTGATAATTTATATAAGGATGCATAAAAGTGTCTAAAGTAATATGGTTAATAATACCATATAACATGTTGGTAACACTTGTATCATCTTGTAAATTATTATCTTTAATATAAGTAATTAAATTAGTAAAAAATTTATCTAAATTCTTTTTATGACATTTTACTCCAAGTTTGCGATAATAATTCCATTTATAAGGATAATAGTATAAATTATCAAAGCCTTGATTAAACATATCAAAATATTTAATATTAGTATTAATACTTTCTTGTTGTTTTTTACTTAAATTATCTAATACATTATGACCAAATTTATAATGAAAATATAATGTTGGCATTTAAATCACCTAGAATATTATATCAAATTTCACTTAAATATCACCAAAAAATAATAAAAAATACAACAAAAATAGATATATTTATCTTGTTTCTTATGATATAATTTAAAATGTAGGTGAATAATATATGGGGTCTAAGACATTTAAAACGTTAGATGAACAAATTGAATTATTAAAAAGTAAGGGACTCGTAATTGATGATATAGATTATGTGAAAGAAATTCTTTTAAGAGAAAATTATTTCTTTTTAAGTGGCTATAGACATTTATTTTTAAAAGATGATGGTTCACGTAAATTTATACCAAATACCAATTTTAGAGAATTATATGGTCTATTTTATTTTGATAGACAGCTAAGAAACATTTTATTTAAAAATATTTTGATTGTGGAAAACAACCTTAAAAGTATTCTATCTTATGTAATGAGTAAAAATCATGGCTTTAAAGAACAGCACTATTTAAATGCTAAGAACTTTACTCAAGATGCTAGTAAATCAAAGCAAATTAATGATTTACTAAGGAAGATGAAAAGACAGATTAATGTTAATGGCAAACAACATACTGCCACTAGCCATTATATCTCTAATTATGGTTATATTCCTTTATGGGTAGTTGTGAAAGTTTTATCATTTGGCATAGTAGGTGAACTTTATTCAGTACTACAAAAAGAAGATCAAAATGAAATTGCGGATATCTATGATGTTTCAGTGCGTAATTTAATTGATTATTTTCCAATAATTGCTAATTACCGTAATTTATGTGCTCATGAAGATTTATGCTTTAATAATACAACGCATAAAAATATTGAGAATACTAAGTACCATGATTTATTAAATATTCCCAAAAATGAAGAAGATGAATATGTATGTGGTTTAAATGATTTATTTGCTATTGTAATTATTATGAAGCAAATATTACAAAAAGATGATTTTACTCTAATGATGAATGAGATTAGTTATGAGATAGATTTACTTGATGGTAGATTAAAAACAATTGAGATATCTAAAGTATTAAAGGAAATGGGATTTCCAGAAAATTATAAAGAAATTGTGAGGGTGAATTAAAATGAAACAAAATTCTGATAAAAAAACAAGAGCTATAGTTTATACTATATTAATACTTTTATTAGGAGCTTTTCTAGCTTATGGTGTAATTTATAAATTTCCAACATTATTCCAAGAAACTATAACAAAAATTGAAAGAGATGTTACAGTAACTGATAAAGGAATAGCTGATGCAGTAGAAAAAGTTTATAATGCCGTTGTAGTAGTAGCTAATTATAAAGGTGATACTCCATATGCATCAGGAAGTGGTTTTGTTTATAAAAGTGATGATAAAAACTTTTATATTATAACAAATCATCATGTTGTATCTGGTGGTGATAATTTTAAAATAACTTATAGTGATGGTACAACAGAAGAAGCTACTTTACTTGGTGGTGATATTTATGCCGATATAGCTATTCTAAAAACAAAAGTTAAAGAAGATGTTGAACCAGTAAGTATAGGTAAAACAGAAAGTTTAAGAGTAGGTGATACGACATTTACTATTGGGGCACCACTTGCTAATGTTTATTCATGGACAGTTACAAGAGGAATTATTTCTGGCAAAGAAAGACTTGTTGAAGTTGAAGTTGAAACGAGCGGAGGAAAAGCACCATATATTATGAATGTTTTACAAACTGATGCCGCGGTTAATAGTGGTAATTCTGGTGGACCTTTATGTGATTCAAATGGTGAAGTTATTGGTGTAATTTCTGCTAAAATAAGTTCTACTGGTGTTGAGGGTATGGGATTTGCAATACCTATAGAAGTAGCAGTTGAAAAAGCAGAACAAATAATTAATGGCGATGCAACTAATTATCCTTATATTGGTGTATCTATGTATGATATAGAAGAAGCTTTAAGTGATTTTAGATATTCAAGTTATGTAAGAAGACTAAATATTACATCTGGAGCATTCATTACTGGAGTAGAATACAATAGTCCAGCTGCTAAAGCAGGATTACAAGAAGGAGATGTCATTACTAAAGTTAATGATAAAGAAATAAGTAATGTCGCATATTTTAGATATGAACTTTATAAACATAAAATAGGTGATACTCTTGAAATAACATATTTAAGAGAAGGCAAAGAAAAGAAAGTATCAATTAAATTAGCTGTAAATAAAAGTGTTAATATAGGGTGATTAAAATGGAAACAGTTAAACCATCAAAAAGAATAATGGCCTTTTTACTAGACATATTATTAGTATTTTTCTTAGCCTCTTTAGTAACAAGTATTCATTTTATTAATCCTTATTATAAAAAATATGAAGAATCTTTTGAAAAATATAGTGAAGTAACAAATAATTATTTAGAAGAAAAAATAAGTGAAAAAGAATTTTTGAAATTAAATTATGTCAATTATTATAATGTATCACGTTTTAGTGTTCCTTATAATATTGCTATAGTAGTTATCTTAATTTTATATTTTGCTGTTTTTCAAAAATTTAATAATGGTCAAACAATGGGAAAACAAATAATGAAAATAAAAGTTGTAAATAATGATGATGCTAAAGATGTATCATTTCTAAAATATTTACTTAGATGCTTACCAATATATTATATTTCCATTGGTTCAATAATCTCTCTTTTATTAAATTCATTGATATTATTATTTACTAAAGGAAAAGTATTTTATATAGTTAGTGTTTGTATAAATTATGCATTTGTTATTCTTGGCGTAGTTACTTTAGTAGTTATGTTATCAAGAAAAGATAATAGAGGATTGCATGATTTAATAGCAAATACAAAAGTAATAGAAATTAAATAGAAGCAAGTTATTATTTTGCTTCTATTTTTATAAGTTTAGCATGAACTACTAATTTTTTAGCACTACCATGACAAGTAGATAATGTAAGAGTTTTATCACTAGTAGTTACAGTAGTATTAAAGTTAGCAGTAGATCTACCTTTAACTAAATTAATAAATTTTTGATATTCATCATCACTAGCAAATTCGGTTTGAATATAATCACTTGTAGTATCTAAAGTATAAACACTATAAATTTGCCATAAAGTATTATAATTTTCTGATGACATTTTAATAATTCTATTTTCTTCAGTATTGTACCAATTTTTAGATAATAAATTTTTTAAAGTTCCAAACATCGTTTGATTTTTCATATTATGTCCATAGATAATGGTGTTTCTTCCATATTCATTTTTATCATTACGATAATCCATAAATAACCAACCACCACTATTTTTAGTTTTATCAAAGGAGTGATTTAAGTAAAAATCATTGTTGTTTGTTTGAACTACTGGATAATTTACATTAGTTCCTCCCACAAATAACCAAGCGACTGTATCACTATTAGTTTTTTTTAGTGTATTAAAATTCACATCAATTAATTTCATTTTAATAAAGTTCCAATATGGAGTGTTAGGTTTTTCATCGTTTTTTATTATTTCAGCTTCATTGCTATCATATTCATTTATTTCTGTATTATCAGTTATATCTTTAATTAAATCTTTAGTTTTAGGTGTTTCAATAAGATAATTTATAATTTTATAAGTTGAAAATACTAAAATTGGTACCATAATTAAAAGAATTATAAGACTTACTAAATTACCTTTCTTAAGTTTTCTCTTTTTTACTCTTTTTTTATTATTTTGATTTTTATCATTATTTATATCGTCTTTTTTATTTTTTTCAATATTATTTTGCTTTTCTTCATTATCTTTTGTTTCATAATTATTTCTATTTTTTTCTTCACGAGTCATCATAGGTGTATTTTTTTCCAAAATTATATTGTCTTTTTTTATATTGTGATTGTCAATTAAATCAATAACATCATTTAATTTTATATTATAAATATATTTTTCTTTTTGTTCTTTATATTCTTTTTTTAATGTAGGTAATTCAATGTTATCATCTTCCATCTTTTTTACTCTTTTTACTTCACTCATTTGAATCACCAAATATATTATACATTATTTTTAATAAAAATAGTAGAAGGTATTTGTCATACTATTATAATTTTGATAAAATTAATAATGAGTGGAGGAGTTATGAAAAGATTTTATAGTATAATTGAAAATAAAATAAAAGACGCTCTTAATAAATGTAATTATAATGTTGAAGATGTTATGATTAATGATTCTAATCGACCAGATTTGGGTGAATATCAATATAATGGTATTATGCATCTTGCTAAAATTTATCATAAAAATCCTATTGAAATAGCAAGTACTGTAGTAAATGTTTTAAAAGAAGATAATTTTTTTTGTGATGTTAATGTAGCTGGTCCTGGTTTCATTAATTTGTCAATTAGTAATGATGTCCTAATAGAATTTACAAATAAAGATAACTATGAATATCCAAAAAATAATAAATTGATTTTTTTTGATTATGGTGGTGCTAATGTAGCTAAAAGTTTACACGTTGGTCATTTAAGAAGTGCAAATATTGGTGAAGCTTTAAAAAGATTATGTGAATATCTTGGCTATAAAACTATATCTGATACTCATTTAGGTGATTGGGGTCGTCCTTTAGGTTTAGTAATTTATGAGTTATCTTTAAGAAATCCTGATTGGCCTTTCTTCCAATCTGATTATCAAGGTGAATATCCCAAAGTAGAAATTACTTCTGAACTTTTAGAAGAGGTATATCCATATGCTTCTAGTAAAGCTAAAGAAAACGAAGAATATTTAAAAATGGCACAAAGTATGACTAAAAGACTGCAAAATAAAGAAAAAGGCATTTATGATTTATGGTTGCAAATAATGGAAGTATCTAAAAAAGATATTAAAAATATTTATGATAGATTGAATGCTAAATTTGATTTATATAAAGGGGAAAGTAATGCAGAAGATTATGTGCCAGAATTACTTCGTTATTTAGATAAGTTAAATATAGTTGAAGAAAGTGAAGGAGCAAAAGTAATTAATGTTAAAGAAGATAGTGATACAAAAGAAATGCCACCAATGTTGCTTCTAAAATCTGATGGCGGTCTTCTTTATAGTACAACTGAACTAGCTACACTATATGATCGAATTAAAAATTATAAACCCGATGAAATTTGGTATGTAGCAGATAAAAGACAAGAGTTGCATTTTACCCAAGTATTTCGAGCAGCATATAAAGCAAATATTGCAAAGAATGAAAAATTAGTATTTGCAGGTTTTGGCACTATGAATAGTAAAGATGGAAAACCTTTCAAAACTCGTGATGGCGGCGTAATGCGACTAATTGATTTACTTGATTCTGTAAAGAATGAATGCTTAAGAAGATTAAATCCAGAAATAAAAGATAATCGGGATGAGATTGCTGATAAACTTGCTATTGCTACTTTAAAATATGCCGATATGTTACCAAGTCGTGAAACAGATTATAATTTTGATTTAGAAAAATTTTGTGATTTAGATGGTAAAACTGGCCCTTATATTGTATATTCTACAATTAGAATGAAATCACTTTTAAATAAAGTGGTAGATGCTAATATAAGCTATTCAAAATTAAAATTAATAGTTAATGAATATGATAAAGCATTAATATTGTCACTAAATAAATTTGATCGAATTTTAAATAATGCATTTAATGATAAATCATTAAATGCTATAACAGATTATTTATATGAATTATCAACTAACTTTAATCGTTTTTATACAGAATGCCATGTTTTAAATGAGAGTGATAAAGAGAAACAAGAATCATGGGCATATTTAACTAGTATAGTTTATAAAATAAATAAAATATTATTAAATATATTAGCAATAGATATACCTGATAGAATGTAACAAAAAACTGATATTAGAATAATTCTTTTATCAGTTTTTTGTTTGCTACATTACTAAACCACCATCGATATTAATAACTGTTCCTGTAGTAAATAGTGATTCATCACTACCTAAATAAACATATATGCCAACTAAGTCGTTTGGCTCAGCTCCTCTTCCTAAGGGAGTCATCATATTAAGTCTATTTATTGTTTCTGGATTACAATTATCTTTAACCATTTCAGTCATTACTACACCTGGTGCAACAGCATTAACTCTTATTTTATATTTACCAAGTTCCTTAGCATTAGACTTAGTTAAACCATTAATCGCCGCCTTTGATGCACTATAAGCAGATTGACTAGGTGAACCATATAAAGATACAAATGATGAAGTATTAATAATTGAACCCCCTTTTTCTTTCATATATTTAACTGCTTCTCTAGTACATTTAAAAGTACCAACTGTATTTATATTTAATACTTTAGCGAATTCTTCATCACTCATTTCTTCTAAAGATTTAGATGGAGCAATACCAGCATTATTTACTAAAATATCAATATGACCATATTCATTTTTAGTTTTATTAAATAAATTAATAACATCATCTGTATTAGATACATCAGCTTTAATACTTAAAACTTTAGCATTATTGCATTCATTAATAATTATTTCTTTAGCTTTTTTTAATTTTTCTTCATTAGTACCACAAATTGTAATATATGCCCCATTTTTAACATAACTTTTAGCTATTTCTAAGCCGATTCCCGAAGAAGAACCAGTTATAATAGCTACTTTACCTTCTAATCTCATAATATCAACTCCATTTTAATTATAACTTAAAGTAAATATATAAGCAATTTTAATTCTTGCGATAGGGGAAATATTATGCTATACTTTTAGAAGAATAGGGGTCTTCAATATGAAGGAAAAACAAATGGAAGTGGCTAGTGAAGAT
>CANQDM010000065.1 GCA_947591505.1 uncultured Bacilli bacterium
TTATTTTTATTATTATATTGCTTCAAATTATCTTGATTACCAGTATTAAGATTATTTTTAATACCTGATATCTGATTCTTTAATACTTCTGATAACCTAATAACTCTTTTAGAATTATTTTTTTCTTTCTTATCGTATTTTAAAACAATATAACCATACTTCGATAAACTACTTATACTTTTAGATATTGTTTGCTTACTAACACAAAATAAATTTTTAAAATATTCATTAGTAGCCCAACAATAATCTTCTTTCTTACTTAATGACATTATTTCAATTAATAACAATCTTTCAAAAAATGTTAATCTATCATCTCCTAATAAACTAGTTGGTATAACTAAATTAATAAAATTTTCTATATTTATTCTCTCTTTTTTGATATAAGATTATCTAAGTAAATATTCTATTTTCCTCCTTTCCTGACAAGTCTTTTTTAGAACACGAAAAAAGAACTAGACATATTTAGTCACAACAAAAATATGGGTTTAATTCCAATATTTTTTATTGGATAAATATGTGAAGTTCTTTTAATTTGAACTTTAATACATCTATTGTTTCAATTAGGTATTTTCCCAAGTACCTAATTTAATTATAACAAAAAAATCACTTTATTTCCACATAATATCTAAATTTTTCTTAAATTACTAAGCTTATTATTAGGAAGAAGTTTAGCAAATTCTTCTATTGTATATGTACTAATATCTATTTTATCTTTATGCTTATACCATAACGACATTTCTTTTGTATCTTCGTGTATAAATGGAGCAATAAATATTGCAAATGCATCTTTTCCATTATTAATTTGTGATAATAAATGTCTTCTTATAGGTACTATTTCATTATTTACCTGTTCAGATCTTCCTTTCATTAGAGTAACTTCAACATTAGCAATTATTAACTCTTGGTTATTAGGATTTTCAAAATATGGTTCTGTACATATAATATCGGGCATATCACCTCTTGCAGTCATAGTTGGTAATCCTTCATCATCAATAGAATAGTTTGGCTCAACATAACAATTTTTTAAATTTTGAACTAATGATATACTAGTTAAAAATTCTAGTCTAGTAGGTTCTGGAATATATTTAAAAGAATCATTTTTACTTTCACCTTTTTTAGTTAAAATTGATAATTCATTGAATATTTCTTTTTTAGAAAACTTATTAGCAAATTCATTTAATGTATTTAATTTTAAATTATATTCTTTATCATGGTCAATTTTTATTTCTATATTAAATAACTCTTTATCTATTTCACCTACATAATTAAAATATTCTTCTTTATTTTCAAACGTTTGAAATGATGAGTACTTTTCCAAAACATATTCAATTTTTTTATTTTCAAAACTATTAAAGTCTAAAAATCTTCCATTTCCTCTTAATGACAGCAAACCAGTACTTCTCATTTTTCTTATATATTCGTCTACAGCTTCGTTGCATATTTTACCAATTTTAAAATACTTTTTCTTTTTTTCCTTTTCTTCAGGTGTCCTACATCCTAATAATTCTAAACAAATATCATACATATATTCATTACTATATTGAAATCCAACATTATGCCGTATTTCTTTTATTTTTTCATAGATTTCCTTTTCATTATCATTATTCCAACATATAAATAAACTTAATTCATTTCTAAATATTCCTGTACTATTTTCATCCTTATCTTCCTTAAGTAACTTAATTGTTTTTAACAGTAACAACAATGGAACATTTGAATTTAAATTCTTTTTAAAAGGATTATTAGTTTGGTATTTGCATAAACTATTTAAAAACACATTTTGTATTATCTTTTCATCGGGAGATTCAGAATTATAAGTATCAATTAACATATGTCCTAATTTGGATATTTTTAATATATTGTTTTTTTCGTATAAAACAAATCCAAACTCTTTTGGTAATTGATACCAAGTATCAAATCTCGATTCCCAACCATACTCAAATCCAGCCTCCTTATGATCTTGTGGACTATTTCTTATTATTTCATCAACTTGATTATCAGAAAATTCTAATTCATTTGAAAGATATATTTCTTTATATAAGGAATTCCTATACTCATACATTGTATAATATAATTTGTTTTTTATTACATTATGTATTATTTTATATATTACTTCTGTTGTTAAAATTTGATTTTCAAATTCAACTAACTGATTTAGAAATCCCGCGATTCTATCTGGATTTCTCATTGTAGTGGAAAATGAAAGTGGTTTATTTTTCGGCTTTGCCATAATTAGTAACAAACACCTCCTTAGAATTAGCTTTTATCGTATTATTATTAAAACTAATGTAATTACTACTAATTTCATAAACAAAATACTTTTTCGACCATTTCTCAAAAATACTATTTTTCTTGCCTTTGTGATAAATTAAATTTGTAATTCCAAATCTAATTCCTTTTTCATTAATTTTGTCCAAAAAATCACATAATTCTTTTTCATGCCTTTCATCCCATAATTTATTATATTCACTCTGACTAATTAAATATGGTGGATCTAATAAAATATAATCATTTTTTCCAATATTCAAAGAATTAATAAAATCTTTATAGTCCATATTATAATACCTAATATCTATATTTTGAATGTAATCAAAATAATAATTAAGTGAATTATAAACATTACTATTAAAATCAACATTACCTACTGGTAAATTAAATTCCCCTTTTGAATTAAATCTTGTCATATGATTAAATCCATATATAAGAAGCAAATATAATTTAAGAATATCATTTTGATTCTTATTATAATCATTTCTAAGTTTTAAATACTGCTCCTTATTATATTTTGCATAATAAGTTTTTTTAAATTGTTTTTTTAATTCTTCAGGTACTAAATTGCCATTATATGAACATGATAAATTATATTTTTTTATAATTTTAAATATTTTAGTAAAGAAATCATTTTTAAAGTTTGAATATTTAAATAACTCTTTATGTATACTTATAATATATGAATCTATATCATTAACATAGTAATGCTTAGCTTTAACGTTTAAAAATGAACTACCACCACCTACAAATGGTTCTATATAATTATTAATGTTTTTGGGCAAATATTTTTTTATTTCTGGCATCAATTTATATTTATCACCAACATAAAATAATGGCGATCTATAGGTTATTTCTTTTTTTATTTCTGGTTTTACTTTTGTGATAAATATATATTCTTTATGGTTATTTAACTCTGTTTTCCCAGTTGTAAAAGCTTTATATTTTTTTTCAAATATTTTTGTTTCACCTTTATTTGATAATATTGTTTTGATTTCATCTAATGTTATTTTATTTTTAGAAGATGAGCTTTTTGAATCATAAGTATTATTATAAGAAACTACAATATATTTAACATCTAAGTTTTGAATTAAATCATTAAAAGCAATCGGAGCAGTAATTTTACAATAATCAGACATATTTTCTTCTTTTGGCTTCATAGCTGTACCATATAATTTTGGCTTTTTCCATTGTGCTATATTCTCCATAACATGATAAAATCTACTATATTGCCTAGAATTATATGGAGGATCAATGTATGCAATATCCGCTTTAATTTCTTTAGATAATTTATTAGAATCTTTTTGGTAAATTTCAACTAATTTATCATTATCTTTTGGCCTAATTAAATCAAAAACAAATTTTTCTGGAATATTTTTTATTTTTCTATAAGCATCATAATGTCCACAAGTGTTTGCTATTTTATCAAAAGAATATAATAAAGAAGATAACAAGATATAATATTCTTTATCATTAATCTCATTATTTTTATGTTTTTTTTCAATATCTTCTCTTATGAAACCAATTTTTTTTGCATCATTCATATTAAAAAATTTATTACCAAAATTTTTTGAAACATAATTATTTTTAAATTTATTTATATTTAGGTTATTATAAAATTCTTTTATATTATTTATCTTAACGTTATCATATTTTTCATTTAAAAAGAACCCATTATAAATCACATTATTTGAATAAAGAAAATCATTTATAATAAATCTGTCATATTTTTTAAATAAATAATCAGAAACAGAACCCGTACCAGCAAAAACATCAAAAAATGAATGACAATTTGGACAATTATCTTCTATAAGTTTTGAAATCCATCCCATTAGTTTAAATTTATTTCCAGTATATCTTCTGTTTTGTATATCAAACATATTTCTCACCTCCTAAATTATTAAATTTAAATATGAATATAAACCTTAGTTTAAAACAATTCTTTAACTATTAAATCTTGTGAATGCAAATTATTATTTTTACCTAATAATAAATTTTCATAAAATTTAATTAAATAACTTTTATCTTCTTTTATATTCAAATAATTATTAAAATAATTACTTCTAACTAATGCATTTCTAAAATAAACTGACTTTTCTTTAAATAATGTATTATCTACTTCATAACCTAAACTAATCAAATATTTTTCTATAAATAATGCTGTAGTTCTAGTATTTCCTTCTCTAAAAGGATGTACTTGCCAAATATTTGATGAAAAATTAGTTATATTATTGATTACTTCAACAATACTCATTTCTTTATAATTCTTTTCTTTTTCTAATGATATATCATACTCTAATGATTCATTCAGAGTTTTACAATCTCCATAAGCTACCGAATCATTATTTAATATTTTTTCATGTTTAGAAAAATCTATTTTTCTAAATTCTCCAGCAAATTCATAAACATCTTGAAATAAGTATTTATGAACATATTTTAAATAATCCACAGATAGTTCAAAATTATCAATTTGCAATAATTCTACAATTCTAGTAGAAACTAGATCACATTCCATTTCATTATGATTTATATCGTTTTGTTTTTCTTTTTCAATATAGTATTCTTTTAAATCTTTTTCTACTTGTTCAATTGTAAGATTTCCTTCTACATTATCAGTAACAAGTTTTTCAAAATACTTAGAAGGTTTTAAATTATCTACTTCTTGAAGCCCAATAGCCATATCCCACTGTAATTGTTTAACATAACCTTGAGATTTTACTTCTTCAGTATATTCTACATTACTAGAATCTAAATCTTTTTCACTCATTTAAATACCTCCTATCTAACTGCATAATCAACTAAAGTACTAACTTTATCATAGATATTAAAAGTTTTTGAATATTCTAATAATTTGTTAATATCTTTATCTTCACTTTGAAAATATGCATGAAGAATTTCATTTTGTAGTTTAGAATCAAAATTATTATCTTTCAATACATCACATATGCATCTTTCAGCATCATATATTTTAATAGGATTGTTAAACATATCTTTTACTTCAATAATTCCAAGATCAAAATATTTATCAGATACATAATGAATTTTATAATCACTTATTATTCTTTTTTTACTATTAATAGTAACTTCATTTTGCTTTGGTGATTCATTAATTAAACCTAGTAAACTTAAAGCACTCTGATATGAAAATATGGCATTAGGGTATCTTAATTGAAAAACATATTCATCATCAACTAATAAATTGCTATCTATATATATTCCATGAGAAACTTTTCTTATTATCCCTTTATCAAGATATTTTTTTATTAATGGCTTGCTAATATTTAAATTTAAAAAATCTGATGTTAGCATATATCCATGATTACTGTCTAAAAAATTTTTAATTTTAATTTCATTATCCATAGCATCACTATTTACTTTCATAACAAAATTATAACATTTTATCGCAAATTAGTAAATGAAATCTAATTAAAAAAATACTTGTTTTTAAATATTATATTTTCCACACTCATAGGTATTGTTTTTAAAACTATCAAGCATGGTGTTATCACACCCATTTACTTGTTAGGGCATATTCCTAAAACCATTTAAAATAGTCTCCAACAGTTAATAAATTTTCCAATATTCTTAAAAAAATAAGCACTAATTTGAAAAAATAATGCTTATATACATTGATTTTTATTAATCAAGTCCTATCAATATTTACAGGAATTTTATCTCTAGCAACACAAACATTGTCTTTTACAATATAACACTCTACATAATGTGGTCCATAAAAATTGGTTGATTCATTTAAAAAATCTATCCCTTTATTAATTTGACCTCTAATGCAATCCCTTTTAATTGCTTCATATCCAACATTTCTAACTTTCCAATAAATAATATATGGTTTTGCAATATCAATTTTATCAATAAAAAATTTCAATTTTCTATTTTGCTTAATTTTAAAATTATTCTTTATAAACTCGCTTATTAAAGCTGGCCTAAAACCATTTTGAGTAATTTCGCAATCTATTTTTAATTGATTTGAAATTCTAACAGGAAATAAGTCTTCAATGAATTGCTCTTTTTCAGAAAATCCATAGTGATTTGATGCTTCTTCACTAATTGGAAATCTATTGCCAAATAACTCTCTTAATGTTGATATCCCATCAGTAGAATCATTTAATTTCTTTAATGCTTTTTTACTTTTTTTAACAAAATTAAAATCTTTATTTTCTATTATTTGATTACTCCCCATTGCATTCCATTGCTTACGATTTTCATCCTCTTTGCTTAAAAATTCAAAGACCTTTTTTAATAAGTCATAATAATCATCTTTTGACTTACTTTTATAAGTTTCATTTTCATCTAAAAAATTCTTAGTTAATGTATCTATTAATAAACCACATATTGTAACTCCATTATTTGCTTTCCATTCTCTAATCATTTGACATATATCTTTATAAGTATTCGTATTATATATCATATTTTTAGATTCATCTATTTCAGAAACAGGCTTAGTTATTTTCCAACTGCCACCATCGTGGGTATCTGGATATTTATATGATCCATCTTCTTGCTTAAATCCAGGAAGTAACTCAATTTTATATTTGTCAAATGATATAACTACTACTTGCCCATCACCTTTTATATCAGTAGTTGAATATTTTTCTTTTAACACTTCTTTTATTTCTTGTAAAAGTTGAGATTGCCCATTACTTTCATAAGCATCAAATTTTTTAAATACTTCATCAGGTAATTCATAAATCACATCAATATCACTTTCACCCTTAATAGAAGTCTCTCTTCCCATTGACCCAACAATTAAATAGTTTTCAGTTGTAGAATTATCATAATATTTTTGATTCAATTTCTTTGCAATACCATCTAAAGATATGTTAATTTCATCAATATTATCAATTTGCAAATTATTTAAAAATTCTAAAAAGTTATCTTTCAATAATATCACTCACTTTCTTCAAAAAATTCTTTATTGATTTCTTCATCTTTCCTTTCTAACAATTTTGATGATGCTTTATTTACTATTTTATCAGATGCTTGTTCTAATTTTGCATAAATCTCTTTTCGTAAATCTAAGGTTTCTTCTAATTTAATCTTTGCATCTTTCCAAGAAATAATATCATTTTTTAAATATTGCTTATACAAATTCAATTGTTTTTTCATATACCATAATTCATTAACATTGGAATTTGTATTTTTTACTTTTTCTTCATAATTACAAAATTTAAATATACTATCTAATATAATTGTGATACTTGATATTGCATTAACAATAAGAGCTCCTGTTATTTCATCAAAATATATACATACTGCAGAAGCAAATCCCGATAAACCAACAATGACCTCTTTAATTGTTTTAAAAATTTTGTTTTTTCGAGTAATATCATCTAATAAAGTTGCCTGTATTTTATGAGTCCATATGACATCATTTATACTATCATCATATAATTTTAAAATTGTTTCCTTTTCTATATCTTTTTTAATCATAAATTTACCTTCACTAAAAAAGATATCATAATTTAATGATATCTAGCTATTTTTAATTATACCATCATTTTAAATAAATTTAAATATTTATTCACAATTGATTTTGGCTTTAATTGTTATACATTAGTTACACAATGACTATCTCCTCCCCCGGAATTGATGTGATTAGATAAAACTATTACATCTTCACTTCCATCAAAAGCATTATTGATTCTATTAACACGATCCGTTTTATTTAATGTTTCATCTGTATCCCTTACAATAACGGAAGGAACACCCAATTCTTGAAATCTTTGATACATATATTGAGCTGCTTTTAAATTAAAATCTTTTTCTTTCAAATTTCCTGAAACAGCACCCGGATCACTGCCACCGTGTGCAGGAATAGGAAAAGTCCAAAAATATCATTATTTATTAAAATTCAATATTCCATTCTATTTCTATATCTCTTG
>CANQDM010000066.1 GCA_947591505.1 uncultured Bacilli bacterium
TATTGACAGATATGGGGGGGGGTATGATAAACTGTATTTGTAGAATAGGAGTGTATCATACTATGGAAAAAGATGGATTTACATTAATAGAGTTACTAGCAGTAATAGTAATATTATCATTAATAGCATTAGTAGCAACACCATTAGTATTAAATATAATAGATAAGACCAAAAGAAAAGCAACACTATTAAGTGCTGAAGAATATATAGATAATGTAGAAGAAAAAATGGTATATAAAATGATTAATGGAAGTACTTTAGAAAAAAGAGAATATGAAGTATCAGAACTAGAGAATATAGTAAGTCTAAAAGGAACAAAGCCAACGAGTGGAAATTTAAGTATAGGAGAAAAAGGAGAAGTAAAGAATGCCATATTATGTGTAAACAATTATAATATAGTGTATGAAAATGAAAAGATGGAAATAGATGGAAAGTGTGATGGAACAGGAGGAAGTGAAGAGAAGAAGAAAGAAGCAGTATCAAATGCAGAGAAATATGTTGAAAGTTTAGAAGGAAAATTAAAGAATAATAATTCTTTAGGAAAAGGAGAACATGATGTATCAGAATTGGAATCACTTGAAATAGATGGAGTAAAACCATCAAGTGGAAAGGTAACAGTAAAAGAAGATGGAAGTATAGAGAGTGCAGAATTATGTGTAAATAACTATAAAGTAACATATAAAGATGGAAAAACAAGTTCAGATGGAACAAGATGTGATTTAAAAGATAGTGGAGATGATTCTGGAGGAGGAAATACAGGTAATAAAGGATCAGGAAAGGTATATGCTGTTAAAAGAGATGTAAATTCGCAATCAACTGAATGGGAGAGAATAGAAGATTCTGAAAAGTTAGTAGCAAAAGCTACACTTGATGGAACAGAAGTCCAAAATGATTTTGATAATATATATCCATGGAGCGATATAATAACAGTAAATTATGATACTAACGAGAATAAAGTTGTAGCGAAATATGGAGAATCAGGATTTGATTTTAAAAAAGAACAAGTAATGACAGTAATACCAGAGTTTTGGTGGAAAAGAGAACAAAAAGAAGAAGATGGAGATACATATGAATATATTTACATAACAGGTAAAGCAACAGCAGGATACACTCATAGTGAAAAATTTATGATAGGAAGATATACAATATCAGGAACAAGTTCAGGAGTATATAGTAAAAGTGGAGTAAAGCCTCTTGGTAGTACTACAATTGCAAATTTCAGGACATATGCAAGAAATTTAGGAGAAGGATTTGGAATAATGGATTATCATTATTTCTTGATACAATTATTATATTTAGTCGAATATGCAGATTATGATTCACAGAAAATATTAGGAAAAGGAAATATATCAAATAGTTCAACAGTAGCAAGTGGAGGATGTGATGATTTAGGAATGAAATCAGGAAGTATAACAAATGATTCTAAGCATTCAATGATATATAGAGGAATAGAGGATATATATGGGAATATTAGCCAGTTTGTAGATGGTATTAATATAAAAGACAGACATGCATATATATGTACAAATCAAAGTGAATATGTATCAAATAAATTTGATGAATGTTATAAACCATTAAGTTATATTAATGGGTCATCTAGTGGTTACATTTCAAAGTTAGGATATGATTCAGATAATCCTTTATTTGCATTTCCAATAGAAGCAAAGGGAGGCAATTCTATATATATTCCAGATTATTATTATCAAGATACGGGTAGTACAGTTGCTCGTGTTGGCTGTCATTTTAAGGGTGGTGATTGTGGTAATAACGCTGGTTTGTGGTTTTGGCATTCTCGTAGTTTTAGTGAGTCTCTTAGTCAGCTCGGTGCTAGGCTTCTTAAATATTAGTGAATATAAAAGTGATTGATTAATATCAGTCATTTTTTTTGACTTTTAATAAAAAATAAACACCACCCCCAGATGAAAAAGGTAAAAAACAAACTCCAGTTATGGTACACAGAGCAGTTTTGGGTTCTTATGAAAGATTTTTAGTGCTATTACTAGAAAAATTTAAAAGAGTATTACCAATATGGCTTTCTTCAGTACAAGTTAACATTATCCCTGTAAATTATCATGATGAATATTGCAAGAAAATAAAACAACTTTTAGAAGATGAAGATATAATAGTAGATTATGACGATTCTAAAGAACAAATAGGTAAAAAAATTAGACAAAGTAATATAATGAAAAATCCTATAACTTTAATACTCGGAGATAATGATTTAATTAGCTATCGTAAATATGGTAGCGAGGAAACAGAGTCTTTATCTATTGAAGAATTTTTGAAATTTATTAAAGATGAAATAAATAAGAGATAGCGAAAAAAAGAAGATTTTAAGTATCATGCTCAAAATCTTCTTTTTCAGTTTCATTTAAAACTTTCTCAACTTCATTAATTAATTGTTCTTTATTAGGAATATAGTAAGTATATGTTGAAGCAAAAATATTATTAGATAAGCCACCTAAAGCAAACTCTAGCATTATGTTATCTTTTTCAGCACATAAAATTATACCAATAGGTTTTCCATCATCTTCTGAGTTTACAATTTGTTCGTAATAGTTTAAATACAAATTCATTTGTCCTAGATTTTCAGCTTTAAGATTATTCATTTTCAAATCAATTAGTACATATGATTTTAAAAATTTATTATAAAATACCATATCAACATAATAGTCTGTATTATTAAGTGTAATTCTTTGTTGTGATCCAACAAACATAAATCCTTTACCGAGTTCAAGTAAAAAATCTTCAATGTGTCTTATTAGTTTATATTCTAAATCTTTTTCTAAAATTGGTTTTTGTTCTTTGATTCCAAGAAATTCAAAAACATAAGGTTGCTTAACAATATCACTAGGTTTATTTAAAATTTGACCTTCTTTTGATAATGCTAAAACTTTTTCTTTATTAACTTTACCATCTGAAAGAAGTAATCTTTCAAATAATGAAGTATCTAATTGTCTTTTTAATTCTCTTACAGACCAATTTGAATTAATACATTCTTTTTCGTAAAAATTACGTTTATCTATGTCCTTAATAATCATCAATTCACAATAATGTGACCAGCTTAATTTTTCATTTAATTCATCAAAGTTTGGATATGTTTTATAGAAAACCCTCATATATTTTAGGTTAGACATAGAATATCCTTTTACTAAATATTTAGTAAGTTCATCTGATAATCCTTTTAAAATTTCTTTACCATATTCTAATCGGTTGTTAAATTCATTTTCGTTTGATACTATTATTCTTCCTATATTCCAATACACATAAATAATAGATTTATTGATTTCATTAGCTAAATTAGACTTAACTTCTTCTACTAAATTAGTAATTTCTTGTATCATTTTATTGCTATTTTTTTCTAACATAATTGCTCCCTTCTGAATTAGTCAGACGCGTCTGACCAATTTATTTTTTCTTTTAAAATACTACTAATATTTTACTATATAAATTGCCGGACAGCATCTAATATTTTTATAATTTTATCGATTAATATCATCTTTTTCTATTGTGTAATCTTTTGAATTATTAATTTTAGTAATTATCTCAAAATTATCTTTATCTAAAGCACCATGTTCATATAATTCTTTAGCAAATTCTTCATATCTTTTATCTTTTTTAACAAAAATTTTATCCATTAAAATATGAGTATATATGAATATATTTATATAACAGATAAAGCAACAGCAGGATACACTCATAGCGAAAATTTATGATAGGAAGATATACAATATCAGGAACAAGTTCAGGAGTATATAGTAAAAGTGGAGTAAAGCCTCTTGGTAGTACTACAATTGCAAATTTCAGGACATATGCAAGAAATTTAGGAGAAGGATTTGGAATAATGGATTATCATTATTTCTTGATACAATTATTATATTTAGTCGAATATGCAGATTATGATTCACAGAAAATATTAGGAAAAGGAAATATATCAAATAGTTCAACAGTAGCAAGTGGAGGATGTGATGATTTAGGAATGAAATCAGGAAGTATAACAAATGATTCTAAGCATTCAATGATATATAGAGGAATAGAGGATATATATGGGAATATTAGCCAGTTTGTAGATGGTATTAATATAAAAGACAGACATGCATATATATGTACAAATCAAAGTGAATATGTATCAAATAAATTTGATGAATGTTATAAACCATTAAGTTATATTAATGGGTCATCTAGTGGTTACATTTCAAAGTTAGGATATGATTCAGATAATCCTTTATTTGCATTTCCAATAGAAGCAAAGGGAGGCAATTCTATATATATTCCAGATTATTATTATCAAGATACGGGTAGTACAGTTGCTCGTGTTGGCTGTCATTTTAAGGGTGGTGATTGTGGTAATAACGCTGGTTTGTGGTTTTGGCATTCTCGTAGTTTTAGTGAGTCTCTTAGTCAGCTTGGTGGCTAGGCTTCTTAAATATTAGTTAATATAAAAGTGATTGATTAATATTAGTCATTTTTTTTACCTTTTAATAAAAAAATTATTCTAAAAAATGACCCCCACCCCCAGTTAAAGAGATGAAGTAAAAAAATTTAAAAAAAGTATAAAAAAACATAAATTAGATATTGACAGATATGGGGGGGGGTATGATAAACTGTATTTGTAGAGTAGGAGTGTATCATACCATGAAAAAAGATGGATTTACATTGGTAGAGTTACTAGCAGTAATAGTAATATTATCATTAATAGCGTTAGTATCAACACCATTAGTATTAAATATAATAGATAAGGCAAAAAGAAAAGCAACTATATTAAGTGCAGAGGAATATATAGATAATGTAGAAGAGAAAATGGTATATAAAATGATTAATGGAAGTACTTTAGAAAAAAGAGAATATGAAGTATCAGAACTGGAGAATATAGTAAGTCTAAAAGGAACGAAGCCAACAAGTGGGAATCTAAGTATAGGAGAAAAAGGAGAAGTAAAGAAAGCCACATTATGTATAAGTAATTTTGTGGTAGAGTATAAAAATGAAGAAGCCAAAATAGTAGATAATGATTGTGATAAAACTATTGATGAAAGTGGAGGTACTAGTTCAGGAGGAAGTACAGGAAGTGGTAGTACTGGAGGATCATCGGGAGGAGGAACATCATCAAGTAAAGGTTCAGGAAAAATATATGGAATAAAAAGAGCTATAGATTCAGAATCATCAGAATGGGAGAGAATAGAAGATTCTGAAGAATTAGTAGCAAAAGCTCAAATAGGTGCAGAACCAGTTAGAAATGATTTTGATAATATTTATCCATGGAGTGAGATAATAACAGTAAATTATGATACTAAAGAGAATAAAATAGTAGCAAAATATGGAGAAGATGGATTTAAATTTAATGGAAGTAATGGACAAGTAATGACGGTAATACCAGAGTTTTGGTGGAAAAGAGAGCAAAAAGAAGAAGATGGAGATACATATGAATATATTTATATAACAGATAAAGCAACAGTTGGATATGAACATAGTAAAGAATTCATGATAGGAAGGTATACTATATCAGGTTCTAGTACTGCTATAAGTAGTAAAAGTGGAGTAAAACCTCTTAATACTGCTATTGCAAATTTTAGAACATATGCGAAGAATTTAGGAGAAGGATTTGGAATAATGGATTATCATTATTTCTTAATACAATTATTATATTTAGTAGAATACGCAGATTATGATTCACAGAAAATATTAGGAAAAGGAAATGTATCAAATAGTTCAACAGTAGCAAGTGGAGGATGTGATTTGCTTGGAATGAAGTCAGGAAGTATAACAAATGATTCTAAGCATTCCATGATATATAGAGGAATAGAGGATATATATGGAAATAGTTGGCAATTTGTAGATGGAGTTAATATAAAAGATGGACAAGTATATGTGTGTACAAAGCCTAATGAATATGCCTTAAATAAATTTGATGAATGTTATAATCCACTTAGTTATATTAGTGGTTCATCTAGTGGTTATATTTCAAAAATAGGATATGATTCAGATAATCCATTATTTGCTTTTCCAACAGAAGCAAATGGGAGTTCATCAACATATATTCCAGATTATTATTATAAAGATTCAAAAAATATAGTTATTAGTGTCGGTGGTGATTTTGATGGTATTGCTGGTCCTGGTTTGTGGTATTGGGGTTTTTTAAATAGTTCTAATACATATGGTCCTCTTGGTGCTCGGCTTCTTAAATATTAGTAAATATAAAAGTGATTGATTAATATCAGTCATTTTTTTTGCTCTTTAATATAAACCCCCACCCCAGCTAAAGAGATAAAGTAAAAAAGTTTAAAAAAGTATAAGAAATTATAAATTAGATATTGACAGATATGGGGGGGGGGGTATGATAAACTGTATTTGTAGAATGGGGAGTGTATCATACTATGGAAAAAGAAGGATTTACATTGATAGAGTTACTAGCAGTAATAGTAATATTATCATTAATAGCGTTAGTATCAACGCCATTAGTATTAAATATAATAGATAAGACAAAAAGAAAAGCAACTATATTAAGTGCAGAAGAATATATAGATAATGTAGAAGAAAAAATAGTATATAAAATGATTAATGGAAGTACTTTAGAAAAAAGAGAATATGAAGTATCAGAATTAAAGAATGTAGTAAGTCTAAAAGGGACAAAACCAACAAGTGGTAATCTAAGTATAGGAGAAAAAGGAGAAGTAAAGGAAGCTACATTATGTATAAGTAATTATGTAGTAGAGTATAAAAATGAAGAAGCAAAAATAGTAGATAATGATTGTGATAAAATTGCTGAAGATAGTGGAGGTACTAGTTCAGGAGGAAGTACAGGACAAGTAAATACGAGTAGTAAAGGTTCAGGTAAGATATATGCTATAAGAAGAGATGTAAATTCGCAATCAACTGAATGGGAAAGAATAAAAAATTCTAAAGAGTTAGTAGCAAAAGCTCAAATAGGCGAAGAACCAGGTAGAAATGATTTTGATAATATATATCCATGGAGTGAAATAATAACAGTTAATTATGATACTAAAGAGAATAAAATAGTAGCTAAGTATGGAGAAGATGGATTTAAATTTAATGGAAGTAATGGACAAGTAATGACGGTAATACCAGAGTTTTGGTGGAAAAGAGAGCAAAAAGAAGAAGATGGAGATACATATGAATATATTTATATAACAGATAAAGCAACAGTTGGATATGAACATAGTAAAGAATTCATGATAGGAAGGTATACTATATCAGGTTCTAGTACTGCTATAAGTAGTAAAAGTGGAGTAAAACCTCTTAATACTGCTATTGCAAATTTTAGAACATATGCGAAGAATTTAGGAGAAGGATTTGGAATAATGGATTATCATTATTTCTTAATACAATTATTATATTTAGTAGAATATGCAGATTATGATTCACAGAAAGTATTAGGAAAAGGAAATGTATCAAGTGGCTCAACAATAGTAAGTGGAGGATGTAATTTACTTGGAATGAAGTCAGGAAGTATAACAAATGATTCTAAGCATTCAATGATATATAGAGGAATAGAGGATATATATGGAAATATTTGGCAATTAGTAGATGGGATTAATATAAATAATTATCAAACATATATATGTACAAATCCAAGTGAATATGTTTCAGATACATTTGAAGGATGTTATAAGCCACTTAGTTATATTAATGGTTCAACTAATGGTTATATTTCAAAGTTAGGATATGATCCAGATAATCCTTTATTTGCATTTCCAACAGAAGCAAATGGTAGTTCATCAACATATATTCCAGATTTTAATTATGAAAGTTCAGGAAAAAAAGTTGCCTTTTTTGGTGGTCGTTATAGTAGTACTACTTCTGCTGGGCTGTATAATTGGTACATTGATGCTGCATCTAGTTATGTACATATTGACACCGGTGCTCGCCTTCTAAAATATGAGTAAATATAAAAGTGATTGATTATTCAGTCATTTTTTTTGTCCTTTAATAAAAAAATGTTCTAAAAAATAACCCCCACCCCCAGTTAAAAAGAAGAAGTAAAAAATTAAAAAAAGTAAAAAAAATTACAAAATAGGTATTGACAGATATGGGGGGGGGGTGTGATAGAATGTAGTAAGATTAAGGAAGGTAAGGGTGTAGTGAGAATGAAAAGAAAAAAAGGATTTACCCTAGCAGAGTTATTAGGAGTAATGGTAG
>CANQDM010000067.1 GCA_947591505.1 uncultured Bacilli bacterium
AGATACTAGCCATAGGTAGTAAACCATCATTTGACCCAGATAATTATCAAAAATATAGTGAAGAAGTTATTAATCGTAATCTACCTATATGGATGACTTATGAACCAGGATCGACTTTTAAAATAATTACACTTGCTAGTACAGTAGAAGAAGGTACAGTTGATTTATTTAAAGATACTTTTACGGATACGGGAGCGATAACAATTGATGGCTCAACTTTGCATTGTTGGAAACATGGTGGTCATGGTACGCAGACATACTTGGAAGTAGTCGAGAACTCATGCAACCCCGGATTTGTCTCATTAGGAAATAAACTGGGAGTCGAAAAATTAATGGGCTATATACGTGGGTTTGGTTTTGGTACTAAAACAGGAATAGATTTAAATGGGGAAGGTAATGGTATATTATTTAAAAATGAAAATATGGGACCAGTAGAACTTGCTACTACCGCATTTGGTCAAGGCATAAGTGTAACGCCAATTCAACAAATAACCGCAGTATCAGCAGCCATTAATGGGGGAAATTTAAATACGCCTTATGTTGTATCATCAATCATAGATGAAAGTAGTAAATCGATAATTTATGAAAATAAGCCTAAAGTAAAAAGAAGAGTTATTAGTAAAGAGACATCTGCTACCGTTAGATTTGTTCTAGAAAGTGTGGTGGCAAATGGTACAGGTAAAAATGCTTATATTGAAAATTATCGTGTTGGTGGTAAAACGGGAACAGCCCAAAAGGTTGCTAATGGTAAATATATGGTTGGTAATTATATTTTATCTTTTATTGGATTTTTACCAGCAGATGATCCGGAAGTTATTGTCTATGTTGCGGTAAATAACCCCAAGGGAGTAACTCAATACGGCGGCACAGTTTCAGCACCAATTGCAAGGAATATCATGCTTTCAGCTATTGAAACTCTAGGTATTAAAGAAAAAGAGGGTGGTATGTTAAAAGAATATAGTTATTTAGATGTTAAATATTTACAAGTACCAGATGTAGTAGGAATGAGTAAGGAAGAAGCTACTAAAGCTTTAAAAGAATTTAAAGTAAAATATACGGGTAATGGTAATAAAGTTGCCTATATGTCACCATCTGCTAATACTTTTCAAAGTGTGGAAACAACAATAACTTTGTTACTAAACTAATGTAAATATCTGTCAAAAAGACATTTCTATATCTAATTAATAGTAATTTGTAGTGTATAATAATAAAAGAAGAGGTGAATACTTATGTTAATACTAGCAAAAGCAGCGATGGCTATGATGTTGGGATTTACTCTAGCAATTGCATCAGGTTTAGTATTTATTCCGATGTTAAGAAAATTTCATATCGGTCAAACAGTTAGTAGAGAAATTAATAAAAGACACTTAGTTAAGGAAGGAACACCTACAATGGGTGGAATTATCTTTATTTTTCCAGTTATTCTTTCTTTAATTTTATTATATATAAATGGTAGTATTGCAATAAGTTACAATATAATTATTTTAGTCTTTACTTTTTTAGCCTATGCTCTTTTAGGTGGTATTGATGATTATTTAAAAGTAAAATTTAAAAATAATGCCGGACTTTCTATTGTTACTAAATTTTTAATTCAAATGATTATCGCTTTAGTATTTTTCTATTTGTTTATGCGTAGTGGTGGCTCCAATGTTTTACAATTTACGGCTTTAAATTTAGTAATTCCTTTAGGCTGGACATTTGGTTTATTTATCTTATTTTTACTAGTAGGTACAACTAATGCCGTTAATATTACCGATGGCCTAGATGGTTTATGTGCCGGCCTTTCTGCCATTGCCTTTCTTGCTTATGGTATTATTTCTTGGAATTGTGGTTGGCTTGAAGGCTATCAAGAAATTGCTATTTTCTGCTTTTTGATTGTTGGGGCTTTACTTGGTTTCTTAGTTTATAATTCGCATCCTGCCCACGTTTTTATGGGTGATTTAGGCTCACTATCTTTAGGTGGTGCGCTTGCTACTATTGCAATTCTTACTAGACATGAATTATCTCTAGCAATTATTGGTGGCGTCTTTGTTATTGAAACATTAAGTAGTTTAATTCAAATAATTGGTATTAGAAGATTTAATAAAAAGATATTCTTAAAAGCTCCATTGCATCATCATTTTGAAGAATTAAAATGGAGTGAAAGTGATATAGTTAAATTATTTTATGTGGCTGGCTTAATTTTAGCGATGGCCGCGATTACTTATGGTGTTTGGTTATAGATAAAAAATTTTAAGGGGGTTAAAATTTTTGAAAAAGAACTTTGATAAACCATTATTAATAACTGTAGTAATAATTGCTATCTTTGGTTTAGTAATGATTTATTCGGCTAGTTTTGTATGGGCGGAATATAAATTTAATGATCCTTATAAATTTGTGAAAATGCAAGGATTATTTTTCTTAGTTGGTTTAATATTAATGTATTTTTTATCGAAAGTTGATTATCATCTTTATTATAAAAAAGCTAATCTAATATTAATAATTTGTGCCATTCTTTTAATTTTAGTTTTAATTCCCGGTATTGGTAGTATTAGAAATGGTAGTCGTAGTTGGTTTGGGATAGGCTCTTTAGGTATTCAACCATCTGAATTTGCGAAAATTGGTTTAATAATTTATGTTTCTAAATATTTAACTAATAATAAAAGAATAATGAAAAGTATAAAAAAAGGTGTTTTACCTATTTTAGGAGTTATTGGTTTATTTTTTATTTTAATTATGTTAGAACCTGATTTTGGTACGGCGATGGTTATCGTTTTAACTTTAGTGGTGTTAATCTTTATTAGTGGCGTAGAAATATCCTTTTTTGTTAAAGTTGGTTTGGTTGGTTTACTTGGTATTGTTGGTATAATTATTGCAGCCCCTTATAGGATGAAGAGAATAATAAGTTTCCTAAATCCATGGAGCGACCCTTTAGGATCTGGTTATCAAATCTTGCAAAGTTTATATGCGATTGGTCCGGGTGGCTTACTTGGTCAAGGATTTTTAAAATCAAGGCAAAAATATTTTTATTTACCAGAGCCCCAAACGGATTTTATATTTTCGATTATTAGTGAAGAGTTGGGTTTTTTAGGAATTTTAATAGTTAGTATTTTATTTTTTATTATATTTTATCGTGGCATTACAATATCTCTTAAAGCGAACGACTTATTTGGTAAATACTTAGCCTTTGGTTTAGTCTTTGGCTTAATTATTCAAGCTTTATTAAATTTAGCTGTAGTAGTAGGTTTAATTCCCGTAACTGGTGTAACATTGCCATTTCTTAGTTATGGTGGTTCTTCATTACTTGTTAGTATGGCAAGTATTGGTATACTTTTAAATATATCTAGAAATTCGTGAATAAATAAATCTTTAAATGACAAATATAGTATTATACTGTAATTATAGTGCAAAACAATATATTTACAATCGATAAAAATAATTATATAATTATTTTAGAAATGAGGTATAATTATGGAATCATTGAATTTAAATGTTCGAGTTGATGCTCATGATAAAAAAAGTTTTGAACAATTTTGTAATAGTGTAGGAATGAATGTGTCTACTGCTATTAATATGTTTATAAAAGCAGTCCTTCGCGAAAGAAAACTGCCATTTGAAATAAGAGACGATTATAATGATTATATCTATGATAAATTAAATGAAGCAGAAGAACAAATGAAAACAACTACTAAAAGATATTCTAAGGATGAGCTTTTAGAAAAAATGAATAATATTATCAATGAATTTGAAAGTAATAATCTTGAATAAAATTTATGTATAAGTTAGAAATATTCATTTTGCTGATAGATTTATTACCAATATTATTCATTATATTATGTTTTATACTATAAATAAAAAAGAACAAAAAATTATTATTACTAGGGTTTTGTATCAAGGAATGAATTTTAAAGATATTTTAAAAGCAAAATGAAATTCCTTGCCAAAATAATAAATAAAATATATAATACTTGCTATTAAAGGAAATATTATGGAAAGATTAGATGTTTTATATACAGTTAATAATAAATATATTGATGTTATGTTAGCGTCAATTTTATCATTAATTGAAAATGGTCAAGTTAATAATTTAAGAATACATATAATTGTTAGTGATTTTACTAAAGATGATTATCATAAAATAGAAGCATTTTTAACTAAATTTAATATAGAATTTTATTTTTATGATATAAAAGAATTTAATATTGAAAAATATCATTTACCAGAGTGGCGAAACACTCAAGTTTCTAATGCTCGATTATTTTTTCAAAGTATAATGGGTTATGCCATTGAAAAAGCAGATAATTTATTATATTTAGATGCTGATACTTTAATAGTGAATTCATTAAATGGACTTCAAGATTATAGTGATAATACTATTAATGCTACTATAGAATCAATGCAAAGAGCTCATTATATTAGAACTAAAATGAGTCCATATTATAATTCAGGAGTTCTATATATTAATGTATTAAAATGGTTAAACGAAAATATGGAAGATAAGATAATTCATTATTTAGAAAATAAAACTAACAATTTAGTATTTCCTGATCAAGATACTTTAAATTATGCAATAAATGAATATATAACTAAACTTCCTTTAAATTATAATGTTTTAGCTGTTGATAGATTTTTAAATTCTTTTTTTAGAAAAATATATTTTGATACATATGGTCCGAATACTAGAAGTAATGAAATAGCTGAAGCTGAGTTGAATCCAATTATTCTTCATAGTACTAGTTTGTTTGAAATTAAAGCTTGGGACAGTCCTGTTCATCCTGATTATGAACTTTTTACTAAATATTTAAATGTCATAAATCCTGAGTTTAAAAGTGATGAATTAACTTTTTGGCAAAACTTTTTTTCATCTAATCCCACTCTTTTAAAGATTTTAATCATAGCCCATAGTTTTACCCCAAAATTCATTCAACCAATGGCGCGGAAACTTGCTGTCAAGGTAACGAAAAGATAATTGTCAAATAATTAAGTTTATGATAAGATGTTTATAAGGAGAGTGAATATATATGTGGTGGATTATTCCAATTGTTATTGTAGTTTTATTAATCATTTATGTTATAGCAGTTTATAATAGCTTGGTTAGTTTAAGAAACAAAGTTGGTGATCAATTTAGCCAAATAGATGTTGAACTTAAAAGAAGATTTGATTTAGTACCAAATTTGATTGAAACAATTAAAGGATATACTAAACATGAAAAAGAAACTTTTAAAGAAGTAGTGGAGGCTCGTAATACTTATGCCAATGCAAATGGTATGGGAGAACAATTAAAAGCTGATGGAGAACTTACTAATGCAATTAATAAGTTATTTGCCTTAGCAGAAGATTATCCGGAATTAAAAGCTAATGAAAACTTTATGGAGCTTCAAAATGAACTTTCAGAAATTGAACAAAAAATAGTTTATGCACGTGGTTTTTATAATGATTCAGTATTAAAACTAAATAATAAAATTGAAATGTTTCCTTCTAACATTATAGCTTCAATGTTTGGCTTTAAAAAACGCGAATATTTTGAAGCAAGTAGTAATGAAAGAGAAAACGTTAAAGTTAAATTCTAAGGCATTAAAAAATGCCTTTTTAAGTAGGTGAGTATATGAAATTTAAACATTTTATATGGTTTATTGTGTTATTATTAAGTTGTAAAGTGGTATATGCTAATAATATTAAAAGTATTGATATGGATATTTTTATTGATAATTATGGTAATGCCAATATTACAGAGGTTTGGCAAGCTGATTTAGATGAAGGAACCGAAGGATATAAACCATATTATAATTTAGGTAATTCTACTATTGAGAATTATCAAGTGTATCTTGGTGATATACCATATCAAACATTAAGTTATTGGGATATCAATGCTTCTTTTAACACCAAAAGTTATAAAGCCGGTATTCATGAAATAAATGATGGCTATGAATTATGTTTTGGCATTTCTGAGTATGGTAATAATACTTATACTTTAAACTATACTATTACTAATTTTGTCTCAAGAGTAGAAGATGCCGATATGGTTTATTGGCAATTAATTCCTTATGAACTTTCAGATAAACCAGAACATGTCTATATTAAAATTCATAGTGATTTTGCTTATAGTGATGATTTACCTGTTTGGGGTTATGGCTATGGTGATGATAATAATGAAGGATATGCTTATGCTGCTAATGGCATCGTTGAGATGTCTAAAGAAGGTGCTTTAGATAGCGATGAATATATGACGGTTTTAATTAAGTTTCCTAAAAACACTTTTGAACTTAGTAATAATTTAGATAATGATTTTGATTATTATTTAGATATGGCTGAAGATGGATCTTATAATTATAATGATAAAACTAGTTTTGGGGAAGTTATTGGCTATATTTTTACTTTTATTATAGATTGTTTACCATTTATTATAGTTGTTTTAGTAAGTATTTTTGCGATTAAAAATAGTAATGGCTATGGTACGAAAAATGTTAAAATAAGTAAAAATATTAGAGATGTTAAAGATGCTCCATATTTTAGAGATATTCCTTTAAATAAAGATATCTTTAAAGCTTATTGGGTAGCTTGTCAATTTCACTTAGTCCAAAATAAAACTGATTTTCTTGGCGCGATCCTTTTGAAATGGTTAAAGAATGGTAATATTGAAAACATTAAAGATGAAAAAGATAAAAAATTAAAATTAGTACATAGTAATAATTTGAGCTCTTTAGAAGTTGAATTGTTTGAAATGATGCATACTGCATCTGGTGATGGTATTTTAGAAAAAAACGAATTTACAAGATGGTGCAAAAATCATTATAATAAAATACTTAAATGGTTTAATAAAGTAATTGATGATACAACTTTAGAATTCACCAATGAAAATTTAATTAATGAAACTAATGAAGTTTATTATGTTAGGGAAGAAATGAGAACATATGGCATGCAAATGGCTGGTTTAAAAAAATTCTTAAATGATTTTTCTAATATAAAAGATAGGGAAGCTATTGAAGTAAAAATGTGGGATGAATATTTGATGTATGCGCAAATATTTGGCATTGCTAAGAAAGTGGCTGAAGAATTCAAAAAATTATATCCAGATGTTATTACGGATGATTATTATGATGATATTATTTTTATTCATACAATTTCTTATGAAGGAGTACACGCTGCAAGTGTTGCTAAAAGTAGAGCCGAAAGTTATTCTTCTGGTGGTGGTGGATTCTCATCATCTGGCGGAGGTGGCGGTTCCTTTGGCGGTGGAGGCGGCGGAGGCGGCTTCCGTTAAAAGTGTCACAAAATGTGGCATTTTTTGATGAAAAATTATTTTAAATGTATTGAAAAGAATAATAAGTATATTGTATAATTATATAAGAATGATAATAAGAAGGTATGCTTATGCTGAATAGATTGAAAAGTAAAATTCAAAAATTCGGGGGGGGGAACTCCTTATATTAATTTAGATAATGTAATAAGTATAGTTTTTGTAATTATATTAATTACATTTGTGGGAGTTAAAATAATAACAAGCAACAATTTTTTTCAAACAAAAAAAGAAAATATAAAAGAGACAAATGAAATAAAAAAAGTACCATATGCTATGTATATAAATGATGGCAATGGTTATGAAGAATATACCAGCAAAAATACTTTTCCGAAAGGATATGAACTAAATAAAACAAAAAGTACTTGTGAAGATGGCAATGGAAATAAAGTAGAAGATGTAACAGATAAAATAAGCCAAGAAGGAAATAAGATAACAGTAAGAAGTAATAAAACAGTGTATTGTACATTGTATTTTGATAAATCAAATGAAGCAGAAAATGTCAAATTTTATATAAAAGAAGAAGGGGAAGACAAATATACAAAAGAAATAACAAATACAGTCTATGCAGAATATACATCAGAAGGAATAATATATCAAGAATATTGTATAAGTGAAGAAAGTAGTAGTAATGATTGTGAATGGAAACAAATAGAAAATAATAGAATAGAAGAAAGTTATACATTTAAAACAGAAGATAATGAAGAAAAAATAGTATATGCTTATTTAAAAGATGATACAGGATTTGTAGCAAATGTTCATGATAAAATAACTTATGATAATATAAA
>CANQDM010000068.1 GCA_947591505.1 uncultured Bacilli bacterium
AGAAATTAAATGTATTTTCATGTTCGTTTGTGGCTTAAGCAAACGAAGTGAAGCGGAAAGGAATGTTTAGAAAAATGGAAAATAACATTGAAATAAATCCAGTAGATAAAGAACGAGAACTATGCTCTTTAATAGAAAAATTTAATTATAAATATGATGTTCATACTTCAAATATTGAAAGTGAATACGAGTATTTGAATGAAGGAGATATTTGTATCACAATACCTAATCCAAAATGTGAATATCCAATATATATCGATTTAGAAAATAAAGGAGAATTTACTTTAACATATTATAAATGGCATTCACATTATTTTGGTGAAGAAGATGGTTATAAAATATTATGCCAAGATTTAATTGATATTTTAACAAATGAAAAATGTGTAATAATTATAAATAGTAAAAAGAGATGGTTATATAGTGGATTATCAGAAACTAAAATTGATGAAAATTATAATTATAATAAAGATATAAAAAATTTACCTAAAGAATTTCAAAAGGAAATTAAAGATTTAAAAGGAAATATAGAATTATTTTATTGGAATACAAAAAACAATGTGTTAATAAATATTTAAAATAATAACTCACACAAATTACTATTTATATGATTTTTTAATTTATAATAATTTAATTAAAAATAAAAGTACTTTATTTTAAGCAAAAAATAAGGTTATTAATTTATTATAATCTAAAATTTAATAGCCCCTAAAAAAGTTAAGCTAAGGCGATGCCATTCACACTTCCATAAGTTTCTATTAAAATATATAAGATAAAAATTGTAAAGAAAAATCGTATGACAATATTTTGCTCATAAAAAAGATATAATAAATTAAGGTGATGTATTATTGACTTTTTAAAAATAATAAAGTATCATATGCATATTTAAAGGAAGAAAGAGGAAGAAAATATGAATAACATTAAGAAAAAATTTTTAAATTTATATACCAATTTATCTATGTATAAGGAAATGCAAAGAAGAATTAAAGCGGGTACTTTGGCTAGTATGTTAGGATTTGGATTAACAAGTTTTAATTTGCCTAATCAAAATGATATATTACCAAATCCAGATACAACTATAAGCGAGAATTTAGAAGAACAAACTCTTATTACAGAAAATATTTTAGACTTATTAAGAAATTCATCTAACAATGATGAAAATATATCTACTTTGGCTAATCAAATTATTGATTGTTATAATATGGATGATTATTTAAAAAAAGATGCATTTAATTTGTTATGTTCTATGTTATCAAAAGGATGTTTTAGTTCTTATGATGTTGGCTTTGAGACTGCTAATGAAAAATCATTTATGAAAGGAATTGGTTCATATGATGAAAGTGGTTCAAATAAGCTTATATCAACAAATTATTATTATGGCATAGACTCTATTTCATTCTACGCAGGTATTAAAAATCACCAAAATCCAGAAAATCCAAATGATTCAATTTCTCTTGGATTTAATATTTGGAAGTCTAATTTTGATAATATTTTAAGTACTGACGTCTCATTAGTATATTCATTAGCCGAAGATAGATTAAACTTTATTAAAAGTGAAATGTACGTAACTTATGTGCAAAAAACTAATACTTTAGCATTTAGAGTTTATGAATATTATTATGATGGAACCTATGATTTAAAAGATGAACAGACATTTACGATATCATCAGAAATTGAACAAAAAATTGGCGAAACTATAGTTACCTGTTATAATGATAATTTATCTTATGAAGATGCTTTGTCTAAATTAATGAACGTTATAGCCAAAAAAAGATAAATTTATAATATTATTATTTAATAAATGATAACAAATGGATTAAAAGCGTTAATATTTTCATTTAGAAAGCAACTCTTTAAAACTTTTGAAATCCAAGTTCATATCAAGGTAAATATATTTATTTTTATAATTTTATTATGTAACTGTTTTAAAATTTTGAGTGTTATCTCTTTATTGCATATAAAGATTTATTTCCTAACACTTAGTTTACTATATCAAAAATCTTTCACAACTTTAATTAAGTTAGCATATCTGTTATAATTAATTTGGAGAGTGATAGAATGAATATATATATAGCTTGTGATCATTTAGGAGTTGAAATAAAAAAAGAATTATTAACATATTTAAAAAATAAAAATATTGATATCAGAGAAATAGGTATTGAAAATAGTGAATTAGATGATTATCCTGTCTTTGCTTTTAAACTAGGAGAACTTGTTAGAGATAATAAAGATTCCTTAGGTATTCTTATTTGTGGTAATGGAGTTGGTATGTCAATTGCAGCAAATAAAGTTAAAGGAATACGTTGTGTTAGAGCAACTTCGGTTGAAGATGCCTTTAAAGGTAAAAACCATAATGGTGCTAATGTCCTTGCAATTGGAGCTAATTTAGGTATTGATCTTGCCAAAGAAATAGTAGATACTTTTATTGAAACAGATCCTGCTTCAATAGAGCGCTATTTAAAAAGAATTAATAGTATCATAAATTATGAAAATGGTGAATATAATGAATTATAAGATGTATTTATATGCTATATTTCTATTTTTAAGTATATTTGCTTTATCAGGTATCAATTTTAATAGCATAATGAAAAAAAATAAAGTAGTTGAGGCAAAAATATTATTTATGTGTTTAAGTATTGCGTTATCTTATTTGTTAACTAATTTTGTGATAGATTTTCTAAATTTATAAAGGAGAATAGCAATGCAAAATAGAATACTTCTAGTAATAACCATAGTTTTAAGTTTAATATTAGTATTTGTAAGTAGTAGTACCCATACTACTTTTTTTAATACTAAGGCAAATAAAAAGATAAGTATTTTAGATTCAAAAACAAACAATATTAGTAAATTAGAATTAGAAGATTATATAGTTGGCGTAGTCGCAGCGGAAATGCCAGCCTCTTTTAATGATGAAGCACTTAAAGCACAAGCTGTCGCTGCCCGTACTTATGCTGCATATAAAATCGCTAGTGGCAATAAAGCTTATGATGTGGTAACAGATGTTTCTAACCAAAGTTATATCACAGTTGATGAGATGAAAAATAAATGGCTTAATGATTTTGATAAGTATTATACTAAAGTTAAAAATGCCGTTAATGCTACTAATGGTGAGGTTATGTACTATAATGATGAAATAGTGGAAGCTTATTATTTTGCGATGAGTAATGGTTTTACGGAAGATGTTAGCCTAGTTTTTAGTGAAGATAGAGATTATTTACAAAGTGTACCATCAACCTATGATAATAATAGTTTAAAAAATTTTACCTATACAAAAGAATTTACTAAAACCGAGATATGTGAAAAATTGCAAGTTAGTTGTGATAATTTAACTTTTACCGATATTAAACGGAGTAATACTAACAGAGTTAATACATTAATGGTAAATGGTAAAGAATTTAAGGGTACTAATTTTCGGAGTCTTCTTGGACTTAGATCAACTGATTTTGATATAGATGTAAATGGTGATAAAGTAACTATTACAACAAGAGGATATGGTCATGGAGTAGGTATGAGTCAATATGGTGCTAATGGAATGGCAAATGCCGGCTATACATATGATAAAATTTTAAAATATTATTATAAAAATGTGGAAATTGCTCCTATTTAAGTATAAAGATTAAAAATTAGTTAATACTTTAAGTAGGACGGTGAATTAATGAAGAAGAGAAAGTTAAAAGGATTTGTCTTACCTACTTTGTATTTACTAATTACAATAAGCATTTTTACAGGAGTTATCCTACTTGGCCATGATTTATCATTAACATCTAAAGATTATAATTATGGTACTGATATTTTAGATGATAATGTCGAATCTGTGATAGTAGAAGATACTATTGCTAGTAGTGATATCGCATCTCCAGTTGCAGAAGGCGAAGGAGAGATAAGTGTTCACTATTATAGTAAAGATGCTGATGAAGCTACCCAACAAAAAAGTTTAATCTTCTATGAAAATACTTATCTACCTAATACCGGAATTTTATATTCAAGCGATGATGAGTTTGAAGTAAAAGCAGTTGCGGATGGTAAAGTAAGTGAAATACTTGATGATGAATTTTTTGGTAAATGCATTGTTCTTGAACATAATCCAAGTGTAAGAACATATTATTATGGCCTAGATAATATTGAAGTATCAGTAGGTGATGAAGTTGCCAGTGAAACAATTTTAGGTACTAGTAAGGTAAATGAAATAATGAATACAAAAAAGACTTTCCTATTTGAAGTATATCGCGACAATAAACTTATGAATCCTGAAGAATTTATTGGTACAAAAATAACTGATTATACAGAAAATTAATCCTTAAAGGATTTTTTTCTTAAGGAGAAGACAATGGAAAACATTTTATATTTAGATGATTATATTAATTTTTGGAATAAAAAATTAAATAAAATACTAATAATTAAACCATATAAGGATACTCTTTTAAATGGTCATATAATTGATAGGGATAAATTTATAAAAAGATTTAGTAAAATAATTGTAGAAAATAAATTAAATAAAAATATTTTTAATAGTACTATAACTATAATAATTAACTCTAGTTATACTAAAGAAGATAAAAAATTATTAACAGATGTATTTGAAGAATTAAATTATAAAAATATTAAACTTATAAATGAAATAAACTATTTAAATGTTAATAAAAATAATTTAATAATTAACTATAATGATACCTATTTTTATTTTTATTATCAAAATTATAAAGGTAATATTGATATGCTAATGTTACCAAATAATAATATAACAAGTGTATTTATTACTGATTATATAAAATTATTAAAAAAGAAAAATATCTATTTGTTTGGTAAATCGTTTTTAGATATAACAAGTAAGTTAGATAAAGAAAGAATTAACTATTATTACTATGAAGAAAGTGCTAATTTAATACTAAATTTAATTTTACAAAATTTGTAAAGTGTATAAAAATATTAAAAAAGCACTTTTCTTTTTCGAAATATTTTGATATTATGTTAAAGTCCCACGGTAAAAAAATGTCGAATTTTGGCATACGATTTTTCTTGAATTTAAATAATGATAATGTCATAATTTAATTGAAGAAAAGAGGTGGGAAGTATGCAAGGAAAAGTTAAGTGGTTCAACAATGATAAAGGTTATGGATTTATTGAGTATGAAGATTTAGATGATATTTTTGTTCACTATTCAGCAATTGTGAAGGAAGGTTATAAAACTTTATGCGAAGGTGCTCTAGTAAACTTTAAATTAGTAGAAACATCCAAAGGATTACAAGCAGTTGATGTAGTAGAAGAACAAAAAACTATTGCCTAATAGTTTTTTTATTTTGGAAAAAGATACTTTTATGATATACTTAAATTAGGAGAGTGATATCATGAATTATACTATTAGGGGAGACAAACTAGCAGTAACTAAGGCAATTAAGAATTACATCGAAGAAAAATTAGGAAGATTAGACAAATACTATGAAAATGCCAGTAATATTAATTGCAAAGTAGTAATTAGAAGTAAAAACAATTTACAAACTATTGAAGTAACAATACCTTTAAATAAATTTATTTTAAGAGCGGAAGAATCTCATCAAGATTTATATGCTGCAATTGATTTAGTTGTCGATAAATTAGAAGGACAAATTAGAAAAAATAAAACAAGACTTAAAAAGAGATATGAAAAAGTAGAAGTACCAGAATTAAGCTTTGATTTTGATACTGATGAAGAAGAAGATTTAAAGATAGTTAAAAGAAAAGATGTTGATAGTAAGCCAATGGATGAAGAAGAGGCCATTTTACAAATGGAACTTTTGAATCACGATTTCTTTGTTTTCAAAAATACTGATGAAGAATGCGTATCAGTTATTTATCGCAGAAAAGATAATAAATTTGGTATATTAAATGTTAAATAAGGCTAGAAATAGTCTTTTTTAATTGTCAAAAAGTGTCTTTTTAATGTTATTTCCTTGCTAAATGGAATGATTTTATATTAACCTATTATTAGGTGACTAATAAATGAAAGTAGTAGTTATTGGATCAGGTAGTATTACAAGCATTTGTAATAGTGCATCTTATTTAATAGATAATCATATCATGGTAGATATGCCTAATGGTTGTTGTAAAGCAATAAAAAAATTAGGTTATAGTGAAACTGATATAAAATATTTACTCTTAACTCACTTTCATGGTGATCATTATTTTGATATACCTTTTTATTTACTTGGAAGAGTACATTCCGAAAATGTTGATAAAAACATTTATTTTTTTACCAGTAAAGATGGTATAAGAAAGATAAAACAACTAACTAAATTAGGATTTCCAAATAGTTTAGATAAAATATATGCTAATACAATTATTAATTATATAACTAATTTAAGATTTAGTATTGAAGATATTGAAGTAGAAAAAGTTTTAGTAGATCACGGAAAGTTAAAACCAGCTTATGGTTATATATTAACTCGTAATGGTATTAGTGTTGGCTTTACTGGTGATACCCATCTTTGTGAAAATGTCCTTTATTTAGCATCAAAATGTTTATATCTATTTACTGATTGTGCTAATTTATTAGGTAATGAAAAGCATATGGGGATTAATAATATTGAATATTTAAGTAATAAATATCAAAACTGTACTTTTATTGTAAGTCATATGGATGATGATGTAAGAGATGAATTACAAAAGAAGAAATTTAAAAATGTTATAGTACCTAATGATGGTGACATTATTGAAATAGAAGAGGGATAAATATGGATGAATTAAAGAATAAAAAATTATTAAAAGTAATGTTTGGCAGTACTTCTGGGGCTAATTCAAATATAAAATATAAATTGAATGAAGTTAATGTTGCTCCAAGATGGAATCCGAGTACTCAAGATCCAAAAGAAATGGGTGGCTTTAATTTTAGTACCGAAGATAAAATTTTAAGATGGCTAGTTCGGGGTGATACTTTAGGTGATACTTTATATGATGTTGAAATACCAGATGATGCCGAAGTAGTAAATTGTCAAAGTGAATCTGCTCCTAATGGAGTATTTCGTACTAATAAAATTATTATTTCTAATCCCCGAAAAGTAACTGATGAAATAGCAATGGATTTATATTTAAAAAGTGATTTACCAGAAAAATCTTATTATAAAGCCTTAGCGGGTTTAATGGTAAGAGGATACTCTAATACTTGTAAAAAATTAATCGCAGATAGATTAAATAAAGATAATATTGATTTAGCACTAGTTGAAATAAATGATTTTATCAAACCCGAAAATGATACTGGTAATAGTAGTTCAAATGTATGTAATGAAATTATGAATATTTTACTTGATATTAAAAATAAATAGATATATGGGGTAGATTATGAAATTGTATGAAAGTAAAAGTTGGGAAGTAGTATTTTGTGATTGGTGTCAAGATTTTGTGGGACAATGTATTATTTCATCAAATAAAGAATCATTAAGTGATTTAACAAGTGAAGAATGGCAAGAATTAGGTAAATTAGAAAAAGAACTAGAAAGAGTGTGTAAAAAGTTATTTAATACAACTATGTTTAATTTTACTTGTCTTATGAATAATGCTTACCATGATAATGAAAAACCACATGTTCATTTCTGGCTTTTTCCAAGATATAAAAATGAATTAAAATTATTTGGTAAGGTATTTAAAGATAAACATTTTGGTTATAATTTTTGGAAATGGTCTAATAATAAATTAAAAAGGCAAAAAGATATTTTTACAAAAGAAGAAAGATTGGAAATATATAAGATGATGAAAAATGAATTTAAAATAAATTGAATGTATAAGGATAAAATATACTTAATTTGACATTTATTAAGTAGATTTTCTTATTAAAAATGATATTTTTAAATTATAATATAGGTATGATAGGAGGTAATAATTTGAAAAAGAATAAATTAAAAGAA
>CANQDM010000069.1 GCA_947591505.1 uncultured Bacilli bacterium
GTCAAAATTAGTTACAATAATTTTATAACACGTTCCTTCGTATACTCAGGACGTGTCATAAAATACTTAACATTATAACATTATCTAAAAATGTTAGAAAATAAATCTCTTATTTACTTGACATTATCTTTATTAATAATATGTATTAATTTATCACTTTCAAGTATATCTAAAACTATTTCTGGTAAAAATTTATTTTTTTTAAGTTCATCTATACTTAACCATATATATACTTCATCTTTACCTTCTATATTTTTAATATCATCTATTTCTGTATCTATTTCAAGTTCATTTATAATAAGAATTTCATGATAATTTTTATTATTATAATTTGATTTAAAAAAGTTTTCGACAATACCTAATGTTTTTACATATTTAGCAGGAGTTCCTGTTTCTTCCTTAAATTCTCTTATTGAAGCTTCAATTGAAGATTCACCTAATTTAGCGCGTCCTCCTATAAAAGTGTAATAATCTGAAGAGCCATCTTTTTGCACCAGTATTTTATTATTCTTCTTTATTACTATTCCAACGCGATAATTAAAAACTTCATCATTTATATTAAAATTAATATCCATATTTATTTACCTCCTTTATTTTTTAGTTCCTTCTACCATAATAGAGATTTCTTTTAATTTATTTTCTAATAATTTTTTATCTATTAATTTTAATTTATATTCTGCAACCATTGTTGGTGACATTGTCCTACTCATTGCATATTCTACTACTTTTTCATCTTTATCAGCACATAATATTATTCCTACACTTGGGTTTTCATTATTCTTCTTTTCCTGTCTATCTAATGCTTCAAGATAAAAATCCATTTTTGAAACATATTCAGGTTTAAATTTTCCAACTTTTAATTCAAAAGCCACTAAACAAGATAAATCTCTATTATAAAATAAAAGGTCAATAAAGAAATCTTCATTTCCTACTTGTACTCTGTATTCTTCCCCAACAAAAGTAAAAGATTTTCCTATTTCTAAAATAAAATTTTTTAAATTGTTAATAATTGCTTTTCTTAAATCAACTTCGGAATATTCATTTGGCAAATCTAAAAATTCTAATGAATATAAATCTAATAATTTAGTATTTGGATAATCATCTTCATCAATTGTTTTGGTAGTTGATGGTAATGCTTTACCATTTGATAGCATATATCTTTCATAATATGCACTAGAAAGTTGTCTATCTAATTCAGCTTTGGAATAATTATTTTTAATAGCCATTTTAACATAGAATTCTCTTTCTTCCCTAGTTTTAGTTCCAGATAATATTAATAAATTATTAGTCCAACTTAATTGTCTCACTAGTGGTGAGACAATTTCATCATCTCTATAGGTTTCATAAAATTGTTTCATTCTATAAATGCCAGGCCTACTAAATCCTTTTAAAGTTGGATATTTGTCTTTAATAAACATTGCTAAATTATCAACAACTTTATTACCCCATTTATTACTTTCTATTTGTTCACTAACAAAAGAACCTACATCCCAATATAGCGCTATTAATTCTTCATTTACTTTTCTATAAGCATTATTTCTTCTAGCTTCTATCATTTCAATAATTTTTGAAAAATCATCATAATATTCATCAATTTTTACTAAATTACTCATTATAATCCCCCATTCTTTCTAAATATTATAAGATTAATATATAAAATTATATCATTTTCTTTCTAATATAACAAAACTTTCTAAATGATGAGTATTTGGAAACATATCTAGTATTATAAATTCATCTATTTTATAACTATCTTTAATTAAATTTAAATCTCTTACTAAAGTATGTGGATTACAAGATATATAAATAATTTTATTAATGTTTTCATCAATTATTTTATTTAAAACTTTACTTGGTACTCCACTCCTAGGTGGATCTAAAATAATAGTATCATAATCATTAATTATCTTATTTAAAATATCTTTAGTATCAGCACAAATAAATTCTAAATTATTTTGTTTATTTAAATTTTTATTAAAATTAGCATCTTTAATAGCGTTAATAATTAGTTCTACTCCCACTACTTTCTTAGCATTAGTACTTGCTACTATACTAAGAGTACCTACCCCACAATATAAATCCAGAACATTTAAAGAGTTATTGGTATTTTTTTTAATTAATTTAAATATTTCTTTACATATAAAAGGATTAACTTGAAAAAAAGCATTATAACTTACTTTAAATAAAAAGTTATCTAACTTTTCTATAAAATAATTATCACCATAAATACATTTATCATTAACCACTATACCAATAATTTTGTATTTACTTACTAAAACATCTATATTATCAAGTTTATCTTCAGTTTTTATATCTAATAATATTTCATTTTTATAATTACATCTAATAGTTATTGTACCATTTTTAATATTCAAAACTTTTATATCTTTTAAAATATTATTTATTTCTTTATTTGCTAAATAACAATAATTTATTTCAATTAAATGATGGGTATCATTTTGATAAAAGCCTACTATCCCATCTTCTATTTTTAATGTTATCTTATTGCGATAGTTATAATTTTCTTTACTTTTAATAATTTTTTTAACTTGATAATCTATTTTATTCTTAGTAAGTAATTCGTTTATCATATTTATTTTATAATCTAAGATTTCAGATATAGAAATACTTAAAAAATCACAACCACCACATTCATTAAAATATGGACAAATAATATTTTTTCTTAAAGATGATGGTTTAATTATTTTATTTAATTTTCCTTCATAATAATTTTTTTTATCTTTAGTTATTTGTACATCAACTATATCACCAGGAACAGTTTTAGAAATAAATATTATTTTATTATTTATATAACCTATTCCTCTACCTAAATTGTCAAATTTTATAACTTCTATTTCCATAAAACTAATATAACATATTTAAACATAAGAAAAAAGAGCTTTAAACTCTAAATTTATTTTAATGGTGCAAGAACCAGCCGAAAGCCACCAGTGTCATGGGCTTCCCCAGTGTATCTATAGAAGTAGAACTGACCCGCTACGCCACCATCAACATAACTACCACCACGATGGAACCAAGGAAGCCAAGGATCAACGAAGTAACCAAAGTCGTTATACCAACTATTATGATAATGGTTAGTACCATCATTATCATAATATTGATAAAAAGGTCCCATTTCTCCCGTGGCATCTCCTAATATTCTCTTATTATAAGTTGTTGTTGAACTTGCACCATCATATTCATCTATATATCCAGCTGATATTTGCTCTTTTATTTCTTCTTCATTAAAGCCACTTTTATTTACAGTTGTACTACCTTTTCTATATGCTGCTACATATTCCCATACTCCACCACTCATATCATATATTCCACTGATATTCCCTGTAGTTGATGCTAAATATCCAACTGGTGAATCCCAAGGCTGTGTTGTTTCTTTTTCTGTATGCACAGCATATGTTCCTTCTCTTGTACTTTGATCTGTATTTGGCGCTGCACTATAACCTGTATAATAATCTTTGGTATTATTGATATTTACTTCATTTCCAATACCATATTGTGAGTGAGATAAGTATGCTGCAGCACCCCATTCTGTGTTCTTCATCATATGACTATCTAATTTTTTGTTAAATCCTTTAGCAGCATCAAAAAATATTTTTACTGTTTGACCTCGCAATGATGTAACATCTGGTTTTACTATTGGATTATCTATGTTACCTCCTGTTTCAAATTTTCCGACCCAGATACCATTTAAATTTTTATCTCCCAGTGTAAATGCTGGATGTGTATAATATTCATTTAACTTGGCTTCACTTTCATTCATCTTAGATGCATTTTCAACACTGCCAAATTTTATATCGATTAATCTTGATCTATTCAATGCTTGTGTTGTAGATGTTGCATACTCTTTATTTGTCAATGTATTTCCATCAGGAACATCTGTATATTCTCCCATATCCCATATTTTATATTGATATCTTGGTATCCACACAAAGTATCCTTTGATTTCTTTATCATCTATTTTATCTCCTACATTGTGATTAACATTGTCATTTAGTATTACGGCATTCGCCCATCTCTTTTCACTATAGTTATACCATTCACTATTTAGATTGGCATAGTATACTTCTCCATCATCATTTATTTCTACTGGTATTAATGGGTCTTGTAATACGGGATCTGCTCCATTTAACTCTTTATCTACCCATTTTTCTTTATGTATCCCACTTCGCTCATATAATTCATCTATTGCATCTTGGACATTTTCTTTTGTTGTTGTTGTTTTATTATGATTATCATATGCTACTTTATTACTTTCTATATATGCATCTATGGCATATACTGTCGTTACTGATAATATTATTCCTATTATTATACCTATTACTATTTTATAATTATTCTTTATTACTTTCTTCATTATAACAACCTCTATTATCTATAAGATTATTATAATATACCCCCCCCGAGAGTCAATGGAATAATTAATTTTTTTGGTATTAAATTGGTATTATTTGCCAATAATAAAAATAATTAAAGAGGGTGTTATTATAAATAAAATTGTCGGAAAATTACAAAAAGAATTTCAAGATGTGGCTGATCTTAAAATAAAAGAAATGAAAGTAAGTACTTTTAAAAGTATTTATGTGGTTTATATTGAAACTATTTGTTCTAGTGATAAGATAAATGATTATATTTTAAAAGGGCTTCACAACTATAATAAAAATCATGATTTAAATACTAATTTACCGGGTGCTAATACAGTTAGAATTGAAATATATGATAAGATTGAATTTTATTTAACTAATGGTTTTGCCATTATTATAAGTGGCAATGAAATCATTGCAATAGAGGTTAAAGGTGATTTATCAAGAAGTATTTCTAATTCCATAAGAGAGCCCTCTTTATTTGGTCCAGAAGATTCTTTTAATGAAAATTATCAAACTAATTTAGGACTTATTAAAAGAAGAATTAAAAGTAATACTTTAAAAACGAAAGAAATTATTTTGGGAAGAAAAACCAAAACTAATGTAAGTATTAATTATTTAGATGATGTTGCTAATCTAGATTTAGTTAATGATATCATGGATAAATTAAAAGGAATCAATGTTGATGGGGTTATTGATGTTGGGACTATTATCAATTATTTAGAAGGTGAAAATAAAACAATATTTCCCACAATTAAGAGAACTGAGCGACCAGATCTCGTTGTTACATCTCTTTTAGAAGGTAAAATTGCTATACTTACTGATACTTCTCCTTTTGCTTTAATCCTACCAACATTTTTAGTAGATTTTATTAATCCCGTAAGTGATAACTATGAAAAAAGCATTAATGTTGGTTTTATTAAAATACTTAGGGAATTATGTTTTTTGTTTTCCATTATTGTTCCCGGTTTCTTTGTAGCCATTATGAACTATAATCAAGAAACTATTCCCTCAAGTTTACTTATCAACTTTAGTATGCAATCATCTGGTGTACCATTTCCATCCATCATTGAAGTAATTATGCTTTTAATAATTTGCGATATTTTAAGAGAAAGTGATTTACGGTTTCCCTCTAGTTTTGGCTCTGCTATTTCTATTCTAGGTGCTTTAATTATTGGAGAGGCTGCGGTTAATGCGGGACTGGTTTCCCCAATTGCCATCATTATTGCTTCATTTACTTTTATCACTAGTTTAATCTTTAATGATTTAGAAATAAATAATGCTCTAAGATTTTATCGTTATCTATTTTTGTTCTTCGCAGCCTTCTTTGGATTATATGGCATATTCTTAAGCTTAATGATTTTCTTAATTCATGTTATCTCAATTCACTCCCTAAATTCGCCATACTTTGCGCCAATTGCGCCTTTTAACAAAGATTATTTTTACAAAACAATACTAAAAAAACAAGACAAGAAAAATACGAAAAGAAGCCGCCTTACAACTGATAAAAATTTTACAAGGGGAAGATTTGAATGAAAAAGATAATTATATTAATAATTGGAGTATTTTTGCTTAGTGGTTGTTATGATAATGTTGAGTTAAATAATTTAGCTATTATTTCAGGTGTAGGTATTGATTACTATAATGATGAATTTTATCTTACTTATGAAATACTTAATGATATCAAAACCGATGATAATACCACAATGAAAAGTTTTACCGCGGAAGGTCATGGTAAAACTATTAGTGAGGCCTTTACTGATGTTAATTATAAAGTCGGTAAAAAGCCATACTTTGCTCATTTAAAAATAATTTTATTTAGTGAAAGTGTGGTTAAAGATAAACTCGATAAAATAAGTGATTATTTACTTAGAGACACAAATATTAGAGATGAATTTATGGCTATCGTTACTAAAGATGTATCACCCAAAGATATACTTACTCATAATAGTGATAATCATCCTGTTGTAAGTGATTTAATTACCAAACTAATTGAAAATGAACAATATAATAATAATTTAGCCGTAACTGAAACATTTCAAAACACCTTAGCTAAACTTTCTGGTAATAATTATGATATAGTACTAAACTCTATAACTTTAAATAATAATGAAATATCTTTAGATGAATTTTGTTTATTTAATGGTTATAAATTTAAAAGTTTTTTAGATAAAAAAAATTCACCTTTATATAATTTACTTACTACTAATGTCTTTAGTTTAGGTTTTAATAAAGAATATGAAAAAGGTACTGTAACAATCACCATAACTGGTTCTAGTACTGATATAGAAGTAACTAAAGATAAGATTAAAATAAATACAAAATTAGAAGGACGAATACTAGAAAATAATCCTGATTTTAATTTAAAGGATGAGAAAACTTACCAAAAATTAAATCAAGATTTTGATGAAGTTATTACTAAAGATATAACTAATTTTATAAAAATACTCCAAAAAGAAAAAAGTGATATTTTAGGCTTATCAGATATTTATTATAAAAATACGCGAAAAGAAAATCATGATTTATGGCAAAAAGCTGATATAAAAGTAGATGTTGATTTAAAAATAAATACTAAAGGTTTTATCTTTGAGGTGGAAAATGAAAAATAAATTAACTTATTTTATTGCAAGATCATCAATGTTTGGTATAGGCTTTTTTCTCATATTTAAAAATACGGGTAAAGATGCCTGGCTCTCAATTATTCTAGGTACTCTTCTTGGAATAATGGTTTTATTTATTTATAAATATATTAAAGAATATTTTAAAAATAATAATATAAGGGATATTTTAAATAAAACAATTTTAGGTAAATTCTATTTAGGTATATTTCTTCTATTTTATATTTATTTAATAACAGTTATTTTAGTATTACTTCCTATGTTTGTTAAATCATTTTATTTACTTTATACTCCTAAAATATTAATTGTTATTCCCTTCCTATTTATTGCTATATACGTATCATTTAAAGATAAAAAAGTATTAGAAAATTTAAGTAATTTATTATTTGTCTTATGTGTTGCTAGTGTATTTTTATATAGTTTTCTTCTTCTTAAATATGTAGATATTAGTAATCTATATCCAATACTTTCTTCTAAAACAATGAATATATTAAAATCATCTTTTATCTATGCATCAATTACAAGTATACCTCAAATAATAACAATTAATTTTCATGGCAATACTTTTAAAGATGATTTAAAAGAATATATTTTTGCTTCATTTATTAACTTTTTAATTATTACTTTAATTATTTTTACTTTAGGAGAACCTTTAATTAAAATTTATAGTTTTCCTGAATATGCTGTATTTAAACAAATTAAGATAATGGACTTTATTGAAAACATTGAAAATATTTCAACATTTATTTGGTATTTTGATATGTTTATTACTCTATCATCTTTAACTACTAATGTTAAAAGTATCTTACCATATAAATATAATAAAGTTTATTTCTTTGGTATTATTGGTTTAGTA
>CANQDM010000070.1 GCA_947591505.1 uncultured Bacilli bacterium
ATATTAGAAAATATAAATATAATTAATATTAAGAATTATAAAAATAATAAATATTATTTATATTATAAAAGATGTAGATTTAATATTTTAATTGAAAAAATAAAGGATATTTTAGAACTTTATTAATTTAATTCTATGACGAATTTTTTTGATTTGGCAAAGAATTTCGTCATAGATTTATTTCATTTTGTAAAAGTTAATAAATAAAAAAATAATAAATAGAATTTACAAAAAAAGCATATATGTCAATTTTGTAAATTATATTTTACAAAATTGACATATATTAGATTTAATGCTAAAATTAATATGAAGGTGATTTATTATGATAGAAAGGCCAGAATATTTACAAACTTTAATTAATTTTAAAGATAAAGAATTAATTAAAATAGTAACAGGTATAAGAAGATGTGGTAAATCTACTTTATTTGAATTATATATTGATTATTTATTAAAAAATGGTGTAAAAGATAAGCAAATAATTCATATAAATTTAGAAGATCATGATTTTGATCAAATAATAGATTATAATGATTTATATAATTATGTTGAAAAGAAATTAAATAAAAACATGAAAAACTATGTCTTTTTAGATGAAGTACAAAAAGTTAAAGATTTTCAAAAAGCATGCGATAGTTTATATATTAAAAAGAATGTGGATTTATATATAACTGGGTCAAATTCTAAAATATTATCGGGAGAGCTAGCTACTTTATTGTCTGGAAGATATATTGAAATAAAAATGTTACCTTTATCATTTAAAGAATATATTTCTTATGTAGGGGATAGTGATATTTTAAAGAAATATGTAGATTATATAACTAAAAGTTCTTTTCCTTATACTTTAATGTTAGATAATATTAGAGATATTAAAATGTATTTAGATGGTTTATATAATACAGTTATAGTTAATGATATAGCAGATCGAAAAGATATAGCTGATATTGGGATGTTAAAAGATGTTATAAAGTATATGTTTGATAATATTGGCAATGTATGTTCAAGTAGATCTATTGCAAATACAATGACATCTGGTGGGCGAAAAATATCAGTTCCTACAATTGAAAAATATTTAGAAGCTTTAGTGGAATCTTTCGTACTCTATAAAGTTTCTAGATATGATATTAAAGGAAAATATCATTTAACTACGGGAGCAAAATATTATCTATCTGATTTAGGACTTAGATATTATTTACTAGGGCCAAATGCTGTAGATGATGGTAGAATTTTAGAAAATGTTGTTTATCTAGAATTAATAAGAAGAGGATATGAAGTTTATATAGGTAAAACTAATGATATAGAAGTTGATTTTATTGCTATTAATGAAAAAGGTATAGAATATTATCAAGTAAGTTATAGTTTAAAAGATGAGAAAACTTTAGAAAGAGAGTTAAAAAGTTTAGATTCTATTAATGATCATAATCCAAAATATTTATTATCAACTGATTTTACCCCATATACAACTCATAATGGTATCAAACAAATAAATGTCTTTGATTGGTTATTAGATAAATATTAGAAAGGAAATAGATATGGGTTTATTTAGTAAATTTAAAAATATTATTAAGAAAAAAGAAGAAATTGTTAAAGAAGAAGAAAATGATATAGTAGAAGAAATAGAAGAAACAAAAGAAATAGAAGTATCTTCTAAAAAAGTTAAAAGTAAGAAAAAAAATAAGAAGATAGTTACAAGTGAAGCAGAAGAAATTAAAGATTATGATAAAGGATTAAAAAAGACTCGTGATGAATTTGTATCTAAGTTAAATTTTTTAGGTATTAAATACACTAAAGTATCAGAAGAATATTTTGAAGAATTAGAAAGTATTTTAATTATGGCTGATATTGGGGTAAATACTGTTATGAAATTTATGGATAAGTTAAGGGATAGAGTAAAACACGAAAATATTACTGATACTAAATATTTAAATGAAGTAATAGTAGATGAATTATTAGTTATTTATGTTGAAGGAGAATCTTTATCAGATAAAATTAAAATGAATGAAGACGGTCCAACTGTTATTTTAATGGTTGGGGTAAATGGTGTAGGTAAAACTACTACTATTGCGAAACTTGCTTATAAATATATAAATGAAGGCAAGAAAGTAATGATGATAGCTGGTGATACTTTTAGAGCAGGTGCTGTTTCGCAACTGGAAATATGGGCTAATAAGACGGGTAGCTTATTCTATGGTAAAGAGGGTAGTGACCCAGCAAGTGTAATTTATGATGGACTAGTTCAGGCTAAAGAGAAACAAGTAGATATAGTTTTAATAGATACTGCCGGAAGACTGCAAAACAAAGTTAATTTAATGAAAGAACTCGAAAAAATAAATAAAGTTATTTCGACACATATAACTGGTGCACCACAAGAAACATTACTCGTAATTGATGCTTCAACTGGGCAAAACGGCATAATGCAAGCTAAGGCTTTTAAAGAAATAACTGATATAACCGGGATAGTTTTAACTAAACTTGATGGTACTGCTAAAGGTGGTATAGTTTTAGCGATTAAAGAAGAAGTAAATCTTCCGGTTAAGTTTGTTGGATTGGGTGAAGCAATGACTGATTTAAAACCATTTGATATTGAAAATTATATATATGGTTTATTTAAGGATATGATTTAATGGAAAAGTTTTTTTACTATAATAATTTATATTTAATTTATAAAGATTTATTAAAAGAAAATAATCGAGAAGTATTTGATCTATATTATGGGGAAAATATGACTATGCAAGAAATTGCTGATTTAAAAAAAGTCTCTAAAAGTAGAATAGGAATAATTATTAAAAATGTAGAACAAAAATTAGATAATTATGAAAGTATTTTAAAATTAAATGAAAGAAATACTAAATTAAAAGAATTATTAGAAGTAGAAGATATTAAAATAATCAAAAAGAAAATAGAAAATATTTTAAAAGGAGAATAATATGTTTGAATATATGGGTGATCGAATATCTAATGCTATTAAAAATATTCGTGGTATGGGTAAAATAACGGAAGATAATATTAATGATGCCATGAGGGAAATTAGAATGGCACTACTAGAGGCTGATGTTAACTATAATGTTGTAAAAGATTTTGTCGCATCCGTTAAAGAAAAAGCCTTAGGAGCTGATGTTGGTAAAAGTTTAAAACCTGATGAAGTGTTTATTAAAATAGTAAAAGATGAACTAGTAAGTCTTTTAGGTGGTGAATATGAACCACTTGATACCAAAGAAAAATTTGAAGTTATTATGCTTTGTGGTCTTCAAGGTAGTGGTAAAACAACTACTGCTGGAAAGTTAGCTAATTTACTTAGAAAAAAGCATAATCGTAAACCTCTTTTAATTGCTTGCGATATTTATAGACCTGCTGCTATTGATCAATTAAAAGAGATTGGGGCTTCTCTAAATATTCCGGTATTTACTGAAGATAAAAAGTCTGTTTTAGAAATAGCTTCAGATGGCATTCAATATGCTCAAGATAATAATTTAGATTATGTAATTATTGATACCGCTGGAAGATTGCAAATAGATGAAAAGTTAATGCAAGAATTAAAAGATTTAGAAGACAATATTACTTTTAATGAAATATTATTAGTCATTGATGCTATGATGGGTCAAGATGCTATCAATGTTATAACTGGTTTTAATGAGGCTTTAAAATTAACTGGTTGTATTCTTACTAAAATGGATGGTGATACCAAAGGTGGAGTAGCCCTATCTCTAAGACATCTTACTAACGTGCCAATAAAATTTGTTGGTGATTCCGAAAAAATGGATGGATTAAGCGAATTTTATCCCGTTAGAATGGCTGAGCGAATTTTAGATATGGGTGATATCTTATCTATTGCGGAAAAAGTAGAAGGTATCGTATCCGAAGAAGATGCTAAAGAACAAGCCCAAAAAATGCAAAAGGGTACTTTTGATTTAGAAGATTTCTTAACGACATTTAAACAAATAAAAAAATTGGGACCACTTGAAAATATTATTAAAATGCTTCCTCAAGCAAGAAGTATGGGGTTAAATAATATTTCAATTAATCCTAAAGATATGGCCCATATAGAAGCAATAATATTATCTATGACTCCTTATGAAAGAAGACATCCTGAAGTATTAAAAGCCACGCGTAAACAAAGAATTGCTAAGGGAAGTGGACGAACTGTAGAAGAAGTTAATCGTCTCCTTAAACAATTTGATATGATGAAAAGTATGATGAAAAGCATGAGTAATGGTAAGATGAAAATGCCATTTTAAGTTTAGGATTGCCTAAACTTTTTTTGACATAAAAATATAGTAGTGCTATATTTATTATAAAGCAATAAATAGAAAGGTTGTAAATTTATTGTTAGCGCATGGGCCCTTAGTGGTTGACGAGGATGATAGTTATCGAATAATCAGCGGATGCTATCACGGGTGCATAGTTATACTCGTTAGATATATTAGAAAAAACAAAATTAAAATTGTAACAAAAAATATATCAATACTAATAAAGGAGAGTTTTTTGTGTGTGGAATAATTGGCTATGTTGGCAAAAATAAAGCTTTACCAATCGTTTTAAATGGCCTTAAATTTTTAGAATATCGGGGTTATGACTCAGCGGGAATAGCATATGTTAATGATAAAAATATTAAAATAGTAAAAGAAGTAGGAAGAATTTCCTCTTTAGAGAGCATTGTTGATAAGAACGAAGATACTAATGTATGTATTGGGCATACAAGATGGGCTACTCATGGCATACCTAGTACTATTAATTCTCATCCCCATAAAGTAGGTAAATTTACAGTAGTTCATAATGGCATAATAGAAAATTATTTATCATTAAAAGAAAAATTAAAAAAAGAAAATATAAAATTTAAATCAGAAACTGATACTGAGGTAATACCAGCCTTACTAGATTATTATTACAAACAAGAAAAAGACATTTTAAAAGCAATAAAAATAGTCAAAGAAAAATTAGAAGGTAGTTATGCTTTAGGTATTATATGTGAAGATGATTTAGAGCATATTTATGCTATTAGATGCGGAAGCCCTTTAATAATTGCTAAGAGTAAAGATGGTAATTTTATTGCTAGTGATGTACCTGCTATATTAGAATATACTAATAAATATTTGTTGTTAGAAGAAGGACAAATAGCAGTATTAAGTAAAAATAATGTTATAATTTATGATAATAATTTACAAGAAACAAAGTTAAAAGAATTAACATTTAAAGGCAATAAAGATAGTGCTATGTTAAATGGCTATAAACATTATATGTTAAAAGAAATTCATGAAGAGGATCAAGTATTTTTAGATACTTATAATTATTATGTTAAAAATAATAAGTTTTTAAATACAATGCCTGATTTTAAAAAATATCAAAATATACATATAGTAGCATGTGGTAGTGCATATTATGTTGGTCTTATAGGTAAATATTTAATTGAAGAATATGCTGATATTCCAGTTAAAGTAGAGCTTGCCAGTGAATATAGATATGCTAAAGATTTTGCTGATAAGAATACTTTAGTTATATTTATTAGTCAATCAGGTGAAACTGCAGATACACTGGCCGCTTTAAAAAAGGTAAATAGTGAAGGCATCGATACTTTAGCGATTGTCAATGTTTATGGTTCATCTATAGCAAGAGAAGCAAAATATAATTTATATGTTAAAGCAGGAGTTGAAATAGCTGTTGCAACTACTAAAGCATTTCTTGCTCAAACAACTTTAATTGCCTTACTAGCAATTAAACTTGGTAACAAAATAGAATTATTAAAAGAATTTAATAATTTAGATAAATATATTAAAGAATTATTAAATAAAGATTATAAAAAATATGCTAAAAAATTATTTCATCATAATGAAGCGTTTTTCATTGGTAGACAAGTAGATTATGCTTTATGTTTAGAGGGCAGTTTAAAATTAAAGGAAACATCTTATATTAATAGTGTTGCTTTTGCAGCGGGTGAATTAAAACATGGTTCTATCTCTTTAATTAATAATGGTACACCAGTAATAGGCATTGCTACAAAAGAGGAAATCATCAATAAAACAATTAGCAATATAAAAGAAACAAAAGCCCGTAATGCTTATGTTTTATATATTACGAGTAGAGATATAAAAGATAATTTTTATGATGATAAAATAGTACTACCTAAAGTACATGATATAGTTATGCCTATACTTACAGTTATACCTTTACAAATTATTGCTTATGAGGTTGCTAATTTAAGAAAGTGTGATATTGATAAACCACGAAATTTAGCAAAATCAGTAACAGTAGAGTAATTAATGTCTAACTCTTATTAATTTTATACTTTCTTGTTGTAGATTTCTTTCAAAATTACGTAGGCTAAAATTAGGAATAATTCCTAATTTTTTAATATTACAGTAATATTCTTCTTCGCTCATTTCATCTAGTAATATTATTCTTTTTAAAATATCTAAAGCTTTATCTTTATCTTCTTTATATAACATATAAAGTTCAATAGCAATCATATAACTTGCTAAATATTCTTCATCAGGATTATTAGCAAAATTAAAACTTTCATCAAAACATTTATCAGTAAAAAGATTGTGATTTAAATGTTTACGCATTTCTTTAGTTGATGAAAATTCTTGTGATAATTTTTCTTCTTCTTCAATAAGTGATAATATCATTTTTATCTTTTTAGCATCATCTATATATTCTAAATGCTTGTCTATAGTAAATATAGGTGCTTCATTATTATTTGTTTGTCTTTGATAAAAATCAGAGGCTAAAAATTCCATAAATATTGGTGTAGCCTCAACAAAATATCTCTTATCATAAGATAAATGATAGGGATTAATTTGCAAAGTAATAGCATGACCATATTCATGAACTACAGAAATATAATCTTCAATTGTATTTAAACGACATATTTTGATATATGCTTCTTTTGTAGTCATAATTGGGGTAGTTATCCCACCAGCATCATTTTCAATTTCATTAACAAATTTAATATGATCTCTTCTCATTCGAAAATTTTTCATAAAATTACCAAAGAAGTATCTATTTAAAGATTTATAAAAGTCATGAGTTAAACTAAGTAAATCATCTTTAGATAGACTACATCTTTTAATCTCTAAATCAGGTAATTTAGTACTAACAGTTTCATCATAAAACTCATTATAATCAGACCATAAAAATTTTAACGATTTTAAATTTGCTTTAATTGCTTGAAATTTTTCACAAAAACTTGGCATTTCTCCTATGTCAAAATCAAAATAACAATCTATATAATTATCTAAATTTTCTATATCATAAGCAATCATTTGCTTTTTTTCTTCATCAGTTTCTTTTTCATATAAATCTCTTAAATAATCTAATCTCATTTGTAATGTGTCTACAGTCCAGTTGTATTTTGCCATCTTT
>CANQDM010000071.1 GCA_947591505.1 uncultured Bacilli bacterium
GAGATATAGAAATAGAATGGAACATTGAATTTTAAGAAATAATGATATTTTTGGACTTTTCCTATTCCTGCACACGGTGGGTCAGATCCTGGTACTAGTGGTAATGGTATAACAGAAAAAGACTATACTTTAAAGATTAGTCAATATATGAAAAAAAGATTTGATGAGTTGGGAATAGATAGTGCTTTAACAAGAACTGGTGATGAATCATTAGATTCTAATGCTAGACCTAAGAAAGCTCAAAGTTTTTACGGAACTGGTAATGATGTTATTTTAGTATCCAACCATATTAATGCTGGCGGTGGTGATGGTGCCGAAGTAATCTATGCCCTTCGTAATAGTGATGCTTTATCTAAAAGAATAGCATCAGAACTAGAAAAATCAGGCCAAAATGTAAGAAAATATTATCAAAGAAGACTTCCTAGTAATCCTGCTAAAGATTATTATTATATTTTAAGAGATACTCCTAATAACGAATCAGTAATTGTTGAATATGGTTTTGCTGATTCAACTGGTGATGATGTGAGTCAACTTAAAAATAATTGGGAACAATTAGCGGAAGCTGTTGTCAAAGCTATTGCAGAATATATCGGTGTCCCTTATACGCCAGAAGATATGGAAGGCTACTACCGTGTTCAAAGTGGAGATACATTATGGAGCCTAGCAAGAAGATTTAATACAACAGTAGATGAATTAAAGAAAGCAAATAATCTTACTACTAATTCATTATCTATTGGCCAACTTTTAAAAATACCAGAAAGTGATACTACAACTGTTGAGGAAGAAATATATATAGTAAAAAGTGGTGATACTTTATATAGTATAGCTCGTAAATATAATTTAACTGTTGATGAACTTAAGAAACTAAACAATTTAACAAGTAATGCATTGTCTATTGGTCAAAGATTAATTGTTAAAAGTACACCATCAACTAGTGAGAATACTTATGTAGTAGTAAAAGGTGATAGTTTATATGCTATTGCGAGAAAATTTAATACCACAGTAGATGAAATAAAGAAATTAAATAATTTAACAAGTAATACTTTATCAATCGGTCAAGTATTAAAAATACCTACGGAAGGATCTAGTGAACTTACTTATACAGTTAAAAAAGGTGATACTTTATATAGTATAGCAAGAACATATAATACTACAGTAGATAAAATAAAAAGTTTAAATAATTTAAAGAGTAATACCTTATCAATTGGTCAAACTTTAATTTTACCAAGTTAAAAATATAGTCTTCTGATTATATTTTTTTCTAATAATATAGAACATGTTGCAATTTTATTTGTTTTATTATAAATTAATTATAAGAAAAGCAGTAGGAGGTTATATGGATAATAAATTTAATAATATGCTTAACGATTTTATGAAAGAGGCAAATCCCAAGAATGAAAAGGAATTAAATGAAAAACTTCAAGAATTTATCAAAAAGTACAATAATAAGGAGCTAGAGTATGAAAATACACCACTTGATGATGCTTATGAATTATTAGAAAAAGCTGAAAATGCTAAAACAAAAAAGGAAGCAATAAAACTAGCTAAAGAGGCTTATAAAATGTGTCCAGAATGTTTTGATGCAATTTTATTTCAAGCAGATTTAGAACCTAATTCTATCAAAAGAGCAAAACTATTAGATGAAGGATTAGAGGCTGAAAGAAAAAGATTAGAAAAAGAAGATTATTTTACTAAAGATTGTATTGGTAATTTTTATGGTATATTTGAAACAAGACCTTATTTAAGAGGATTACATTTTAAAATAAATGAATTATTATGTGGTGGCAAATATAAATTAGCTAAAGATTTATGTAAAGAAATTTTAAGATTAAATAATAATGATAATATGGGTATAAGATATATTCTAATGGCAATTTATGCTCTATTAGAAGATGAAAAAGAAATGCTTTCTTTATATAAAAAATATCCCGAAGAAAATTTAGAAATGTTATTCCCATTATTTGTTTTATATTATAAAGCTGAAAATGATAAAAAAGCTATTGAATATTTAAATAAAATTAACAAAATAAATCCTAACTTTATTAAATTCTTTAAAGGTACTATAAAAGAAAATAAAAAAGTACCAGAAAGATATTATTCAATTGGTGATGCATCTGAAGTATTAATGTATTTTCAAGAATATGCATTTCTTATTATAACTTTGCCTAATATTTGTGATTTTATTTTAGATAATTCTAAAAGCAGTAAATAATATTAAATTAGAAAAGTGAATATTTATGCAAAAAGTAATAGAAATAGATTTAAATAGTAAAAATGATTTATTAGAAAGATATAATAATAAAAGAATTTCTAAAGATTTAATTGAATATTTAATAAACGAAACTAATTTTATTAGTAAAAAAGATAGTATAGTAATTCAAATAAATAATAGTATCAAATCTGATATAGATATTGCTAAATATTTAACAAATGGTTTAAAAGATGAATATGAAAGTAATATTAAAAGTCATTTAAAAAATAATATTATTCAAATTATTTTATTCTTTTTAGGATTATTTTTCTTATTTCTATCAACTCAAATAAATGATAATGATATCTGGAAAGAAATATTATTAATAGGTGGTTGGGTTCCTATATGGGAAATGATAGATTTAGAATTATTTGATGATTTTCGTGGTAACAAAAGAAAAAGAATTATACAAAAACTATTAGATAGCGAAATTGTTATTAATTAGCTATATAGTTTGCAAATTCTTTTTTTATTTTACTAGCAATTTCTCCTTCTCTTAGAATAGTTATTTTTTCATTTTCTATTTTTATAAGAGTAGAAGGTATAGTAGTAAGTTTACCACCATCATAGATATAATCTATTTCATTTTTAAGTTCAGGTTCAAGTTCATCTAAACTACTTATGACATCAATACCAGAAATATTAGCGCTAGTGGCTACGATTGGTCTATCTAATTTAGTTAGTAACTCTTTTAAAAAGCCATTATCAGGTATTCTAATAGCCACATAAGGATTAGGAGATACATACTTACTAACTTGATCATTTTTAGAAAATAATATACTTAATTTACCTGGCGTATATTTTTCTATTATTTTTTGCTCTAGTTCAGATATATTAGTAACATATCTTTTAAGCATTTCTTTATCACTTACTAAAATAGGCATTGCTTTATTTAAATCTCTTTTTTTTACTTGAAATATTTTCTTAACAGCCTCATCATTAGTAGCATCTCCTACAATACCATAAGTAGTATCAGTAGGAATTATAGCTACTTTTCCTTCCTTTAATATTTTAATTAATTCTTCCATTAATACACCTCATATTTTGTTTAAAATAAAAAACTCCTAGTTAGGAGTTAATTTTAACATGGCAGGGGATGAGAGAATCGAACTCCCAACTAAAGTTTTGGAGACTCCTATTATACCATTTAACTAATCCCCTAAATGGACACAAAAAAATTATAACATAATTATATTTAAAATACTAGAGTAAATGATTTGTCTTTTCCTTAAAATTCTGCTATATTATCTTTAAGGTGGTAGTGATGGCGTTTAGTGAAGCATTAAAAAAAGAAGTTAGAAAAAAATCAGATGGACATTGTGCAGTATGTCATAAACCAATTGTGGAAATTCATCATATCAAACCTCAAGCTGAAAATGGTGATGATACTTTTGATAATGCCATTGACTTATGTGCTGGTTGTCATGATTTATATGGTGATAGTCCATCTAAGAGAAAACAATTAAAAGAGATGAGAGATAATTGGTATGAAGAAGTAGAAAAAAGAAAGCAACCAAAAATAGTCGAAAAATATAAAGTTGTGGAAAAAATAAAATTGGTTTCTAAAAGTAAAGATACTAATGAAAAATGCGTAGCAATATATCATGAAGTAAAAAAAGATGAAGATTTTCAAAAAGCAGTTGAAGATTTATTTACTTTAACAAGAGAAGCTCAAATAAAATTTCCTAAAAAGAATAGAATTTTATATTTAGATATTGAAGGACATCGTAATGATAAAGGTGGTTTTGATCATGATATGTGGGAATTGCAATTTAACTTTTTGACACAAAATTTATTAATGTATTATAAAGAGGCATATTTACCTTTAGGCCATATTAAAAATGAATATGAACAATTAAATGATTTGTTACCGGAAAAAATAAAAGTATTTGACTCAAAAGATTTTCCTCAAGAATTAAAAAAGGAAGAAGGCACTTTGTTATATGGAGAATTTTAATATTCTCTATATTTAATATTAAGCATAAAATAATATAGGTGATTTTATGCTAATTAATTATACAAATCAAGAAAGAGATTTATTAGCAAGAATAATGCGTGCTGAAGCTTTAGCTGAAGGTGAGTTAGGTATGCTTATGGTAGGTAATGTTGTTGTTAATAGAGTAGTGGCTAATTGTTATACTTTTACCAATGTTGATTCTTTAACTGATGCCATATATCAAAAAAATCAATTTTCGGGTATTAATAATTCCTTATTTCAAGCAAGCCCAACAACCCAAGAAAGAAATTTAGCTGACCGTATTTTACGAGGAGAATATTATTATCCTGCTACTCATGCTTTATGGTTTTATGCACCCGGTTCTAATAGTTGTCAGTCTACTTGGTATAGTCAACCTCTAGCAGGTAAATATAAAAATCATTGTTTCTATCGCCCTGAAAGCGGAAAATGCGTCGAACTTTATTAAAATAATTTGTTATTTTATCATTTTGTGTTATAATCTTGATGCAAGGAGTTGAAATAATGAAAGTTATTAAGAAAAATTTACCAAAAGGTGTAAAAAAACAATTTGGCCGTGTTAAAGGTGTTAAAGTTAAATTTATTCCTAAAACTATTAAATCTAAGAAGAGCAAATAAAACTCTTTTTTATTTTATTCAAAAAACTTATCTATTCTCGTATTTAAAACAACTGATATTTTATATAAAGTATCTATAGAACATCCTACTTCGCCATGAGTAAATTCTAATCTTCTGGTAAAATCATAAGATTTACCTATATCAAGTGCTAATTGTTCTTGCGTAATTCCTGCCTTTATTCGATATTTTCTAATATTTGCAGATATCCTTTCTCTAATATCATTCTTAAATTCAAATTCTCTTTTAAATGTTGCCATATATTTATCACCATTTATATTGTTTCAGAAATAATCTATAACGTCCGGTAACTTATATGTCCTGTTGATTGAATGGCTCAACAATTTATGATATATTTAAATATGTAGAGATTATGGTGTTATTATGGAATTAAGAGAACTCAAAGGTGTAGGAATTCAATTAGAAAAAAAATTAAATAGTTTAAATATATATACAATAGAGGATTTACAAGAATATTATCCTTACAGATATAATTTTATTAAAATAGAACATTTACAAGATATATCTGATAATGAAACTTGTACAATTAAAGGAACTATTGTTGATTCAGGTCGAGTTTATTATATTAAAAGAAATTTTAATCGTCTAAATTTTAAAGTAGCAAGTGATAATATTCTTCTTAATGTTACTATTTTTAATCGGGCTTTTTTAAAACCAAATTTAACTGTGAGCAAAGAAATACTTTTAGTAGGCAAATATAATAAATTAAAAAATAGTTTTGTTGCTAGTGATATTAAATTTAATGTTATTGATAATCGCATAGAACCAGTCTATCATTTAGTGGAAGGTTTAAATAATGCCACTATTACTAAAATTATTAATGAATCTTTAAATTATATAAATGATATTGATTATATACCCGATATATATAATGAAAAATATAATTTTATCAGTAAGAGAAACGCCATTAATATCATTCATAATCCAAAAGATAAGGATAATTTAAAAAAAGCCATAGTTAGACTTAAATATGAAGAGTTATTTAACTTTATGTTTAAAATAAATTATTTAAAAAAATTAAATAGTAAAGTTAAAGGTATCAAAAGAGATGTAGATATTAATTCAATTGCTGATTTTAAAAATGCTTTAACTTTTGAACTTACTCCAGATCAAGATAGTGCTATTAATGATATCTATAATGATTTAACTTGTGAGAGTAGAATGAATCGTTTAGTTTTAGGAGATGTTGGTAGTGGTAAAACTATTGTAGCTACTTATGCTATTTATTTAAACTTTTTGAGTGGTTATCAAAGTGCTTTAATGGCTCCCACAGAAATACTGGCAATGCAACATTATAATAGTTTAAAAAATATTTTAGAAAAATTTAATATTAAAATTGCTCTTTTAACAGGATCATTAAAAAAGAAAGACAAGGATGTTATTTTAAATGATTTACGAGAAGGGAATATTGACCTTATTATTGGTACGCATGCTTTAATTAGTCAAGGTGTGGCTTTTAAAAATTTAGCTTTAGTAGTAACAGATGAACAACATCGTTTTGGGGTAGGTCAACGAAATACTTTAAGAGATAAAGGAATAACCCCTGATGTTTTGTATTTATCGGCAACTCCTATTCCAAGAACTTATGCTTTGACTATTTATGGTGATTTAGATTTATCGATAATTAAAACTAAACCCATGGGGAGAAAAGAAATAATTACCCATGTTAAAAAAGAGTCTGAAATTAAAGATGTATTAATGAGTATGCTAGAAGAATTAAAGTTAGGCCATCAAATATATGTCGTATCGCCTTTAATTGAAAATAATGAAACATTGGATTTAAAAAGTGTTTTTGATTTAAAAGAAAAATTAGAAATGGCTTTTAATAATCAAGTTAATATTGGCATTTTGCATGGTAAATTAAAGCCCCAAGAAAAAGATGAAATAATGAATGATTTTAAAGATGGTAAAATTAAAATTCTTATTTCTACAACAGTTATTGAGGTAGGAGTAGATGTACCAAATACGACTATGATTGTAATATATAATGCGGAAAGATTTGGCCTAGCCACTCTTCATCAACTTCGTGGTCGGGTAGGTCGTAATGATATGCAAAGTTATTGTTATTTAGTAAGCAACATGGATATTGAAAGATTAAAAGTTTTAGAAGAAAGTAATGATGGCTTTTATATTAGTGAGAAAGATTATCAAATGCGTGGTTCTGGTGATTTATTTGGTGTTAAACAAAGCGGGGAAATGCAATTTAAAATTGCTAATTTAAAAGATGATTATCAAATTCTTTTACAAACACAAAAAGATGCTGAAGAATACATTAAAAAAGAATTATATTTAGATAATAATTACTATAAAAAAGTTATTGAAAGTATTTCCTTTATTAACTAAAGGTAGACACTTTTAAATTTATTAGAATTGACAAAGACAAAATATTATACTATTATTAAAATAGCATGATAGTAGTCATGCTATGATAGCTCTTA
>CANQDM010000072.1 GCA_947591505.1 uncultured Bacilli bacterium
GAATTATTACTGATAAAGTGGGAATGATCTGCATACCAACTATGAGGGCGATTCCCTCCATCAGCATCATAATAGCGATAAAAAGGTCCCATTTCTCCTGTCGCATCTCCGAGTATTCTATTTTTATACAAATACATGTTATCACTTTTGCCATATTTATCAATATAGCCACCAACCATATAATTGGCTAATTCTTCTGGTGAAAAACTACTACTTCCGACACTTCCTTCAACACATGCCGCCACAGTTTCTAGAGTTCCTCCTCTTATATCATATATGCCACTTATATTACCTGTTGTACTTGCTAAATAACCAACTGTAGTATTCCATTTTTGTGTCTTTGTTTCTTCTGTTCTCGCTGCTCCTTTTCCCGGATTATTTGTTTGATCAGAGTTTGGAGTTGCTGAATAGCCTGTTTCAAATTCTACATTGTTAACATTTAATTCTGCTCCTATTCCATACTTTGAATGTGAAAGGTATGCTATCGCTCCCCATTCCGTATTCTTTAACATATGACTATCTAAATTTCTTTTATAGTTATATGATGTCATAAACATATTTTTTACTTTTATATTACGCCATGAATATACATTTGGCTTTATTATTACCTTTCCTGGTTCTATACTATCAACTTCTGCTTGCGCTGTACTTGTTGCACCTTTATATCCTACTTCAAATTTGCCGACCCATATGCCATTTAAATCTTTATCTCCCAGTGTAAACGCTGGATGTGTATAATAGTTATTTATTTTTGCTTCACTTTCATTCATCTTTGGTAATTTATCAGCACTGCCAAATTTTATATCTATTATTCTTTCTTTACCAAACATACTATAAACTGATGTATTATCTTCAACTTGAGTATTTTTTAATTCGGAAAAATCTATATAATTTTCATACTGTCCTAAATCCCATATTTTGTATTGGTATCTTGGTATCCAAACAAAATAACCTTCGATATCATCTTTTATGATGTGATCTCCTACCCCATAATTTTTATTGCTTGGATTATCCACAAGTATTACTGCATTTGCCCATTTTTTCTTACTATAGTTATACCATTCACTATTTAGATTAGCATAATATGCTTCTCCATCATCATTTATTTCTACTGGTATTAATGGGTCTTGTAATACGGGATCTGCTCCATTTAACTCTTTGTCTACCCATTTCTCTTTATGTATGCCACTTCGCTCATATAATTCATCTATCGCATCTTGGGCATTATTTTTAGTAGTTGTTGTTTTATTATGATTATCATATGATACTTTATTACTTTCGATATATGCCTCTACAGCATAAACACTTGTTACTGATATTATTAAACCTACTATTATTCCCAGTATAAATTTATAATTATTTTTTATTATTCTCTTCATCTATAATAACCTCTATTATCTATAAGACTATTATAATATACCCCCCCCGAGAGTCAATTGTTTTTCAAAAATTTATTTACAAAAAAAGAAAGTGTAATTACTTTCCATAAGGTACAACACCTTTTAATGTAAAATTACTAAAAATATATTCAATATCATCAGTTATTAATTCTTTATATTTATTTTCAAAGTGGAAAGTATACTTTTCTCCCTCTTTTAAAATATCTTTGCTTTGTTTATCCACAACTCTTTTTATAGTTGTTTTATTTTTACCATCGCTTATAGTAAGTTCTAAAGTATATTTATCATTCTCTTTATCTTCTTCTAATACTTCAATTTTATCTATTGTATAATCTTTAGTGAATGTTTTACTATTTTGATAATTTTCTTTACCACAAGCACCATTTTTAAATGCTTCAGTAGTATTTATATTTTGAGCAAAATAAATATCTCTATTACCTGCTTCAGTATTACATTTAATAATTGTTAATTTATCATTAAATAAATCATCATTATCTTTTACTTCATAAATAGTTGTACCACCATCATATAATTTTTTTATTTCTTTTATATGTTTATCTAAATCAGTAAATAAATTATCTATATCTTTATAATTACTAATGAAATCTTTTAAAGTAGTATTATCTTTAAATTTAACTTCATTTAAATTATATAAATATACTTTATTATTTACAAAAGACATATATTCTTTTACTATTGGCTCACTAATAATAATTTTATTACTATCATCTTCTTTTACATCTTTATGAAATACACATCTTTCTAAAACTAAGCCTAGGATAAATCCTACTAAAAATATAACAATTGCTATTAAAATAAAAGTTAATTTTTTATCTTTTTTCTTACTCTTTTTCATTATTTTTCCCTTTCATTTAAATACATTAATAAACCTTTTAATAAATCTTTAGATGACTCTTCTATTTCAAGTTCATCTATTTCCACTAAAGCATCACTATATAAATCTTCTAAATAAGAATTGGCATATTCTAAACTGCCACTTTTAATAAGTAAATTTTTAATTTTTTGTAAATCATTATCGGAAATATATTTATTACCATATATTTTTAAGAAATCATTTTTATATGGAGTGTTAATAATATGCGAATATAAAATAGTTTGTTTAAATTCCGAAATATCAGATGTAGTTGATTTACCTAAATTACTAAGTGTTGAAAAAATGCCTAGAATATCATCTTTGATTTGAAAAGATACTCCTATTTTATCTAAAATGCTAAATAATTTATCATCTATTTTTTTGCCACCTAGAGCATAACCTAAAGCAAATGGGCCAATAATTGTATAATAACTTGTTTTTAAGTGATAGATATTTAAAATATCTTCTTCTTCAATCTTTTTTAAATCATATTTGCCTAGAAAAGGTAGGGCAACATCTATTATTTCACCTTTAATAGTTTTAATAACTATATCATTAAATATTTCTAAAATACTAGCTAAATTTGGATTATCATGATAACTTTTAACAATTAATTTATTGGCTTCATAAAAGCCGAAATCACCAGAACAAATAGCAAGAGAATTAGCAAGTTTTAAAACATCATTAAAATATATTTTATCATTGCTTAAATTTAAATAATCTTTGCATATTCTTCTTGGTATAGTTTCTTTACCTCTTCTTACTTTTGCATTATCTATAATATCATCATGAATTAAAATAGCGGTTTGAAACATTTCATAAGCATAGGAAAGATTTAAATAACTGTTATCATCTTTACTTGTAGCTAAAACATAACCTAAAGCAATTAAAATACCTCTTATATATTTACCATCTTGGTTTAAATCTTCAAAATGATGAATTAAATCTTGCACGATAACATTGTCATTATTATCTATTAAATTATTATTAATATTAGTTTGGCCTTCTTTTATTATTTGGAAATGTTCTTTATAAAAAATTAAAAATGATAAAATGTATTTATAATTATATACTTCTTTTAAAGGAGTTGATGATCCACCCGTAATGCCAATATTCATTTTACTAGTAATATCATTACTCATCACAAAATTAGTAAACTCTTTTAAATCAGAAAATTTATAAGTCTCTGTTATTTGAGCTAAAGAAGATCTAATATTTTCCGTATTACTAGAATTAGCACCACCAATTACAAACATTAAATCACATTTTTGGGCTAACTTTTTACTGCTTTCTAAAATATTAGATACTGCCTTACATGTTGCATCATAAACTTCCATATTACTTTTACCAAATTTATTTTCAAGGAAACTTAATACTCTTTTAAAAGTATCAGGATTTACTGTACTTTGACAAGTAACAAATATTTTTTTGTTAGTATTTTTGATATCAACAACAGACACTTCATTATCTAAAACAACACCCTTATTTTGACACCAGCCATTAGTACCAATTACCTCGGGATGAAGTTTATCACCAATAATAAATATTTCATAGCCATCATTAAATTTTTGATAAACCTCATCATGAATTTTTTTAACTTTAGGACAAGTTGCATCATAATATTCAATGTTATTTTTAGCTAAATAATCATAAGTATCTTTACCTTCACCATGCGCTCTAATAATTAGGATATCATCACTTGTTACATCTTTTAAATTATCTGTAGTAATAATACCTAATTCATCTAATTCTCTAATAACATCTTCATTATGTAATATTTCTTTATAAATATATATTTGTTTGGAATTTTCTTTAGCTTGTTCTCTTTCATATATTTCATAAACTAATTCTAATGCTTTGTTGGCACCATTACAAGTACCACAGACCTCTGGTATGTATATCATAAAAACCTCCTAAAATGTAAAAAAAGAAATAGAATCTATTTCTTAAAACGAATCAATATTAATTTTTACTTTTGGCAAATTATTAACAGCGGCAAAAGCTTGAATTAAAGTTCTAATAGATGTTGACATTTTACCGTTTTTGCCAATAACTCTCCCCATATCATCTTCTGGTACTAATATTTCTAAAATTGTTATATCATCATCAGCTTGAAATTCAGATACTTTAATAAGTTCTGGATCTTTTACAATACCTTTTACTAAATATTCTGCAAACTCTACAACATTCATTATTTAATACCTTCTTTTACTATTTATTCTTTTTCTTTTTCTTTTTACTATCAGCATATTTGGCCATAATACCAGCATGTGATAAAATATTTTTTACTGTATCAGTTGGCTCAGCCCCATTATTTAACCATTTTAATGCTTTTTCTTCATCAATAGTTACTTTATCTGCCCCTTTAATTGGATCATAAGTTCCTACTGTTTCAATAAAACGGCCATCTCTTGGAAAGCGTGAATCAGCTGCTACTATTCTATAAAATGGTTTTTGTTTTGCTCCCATTCTTTTTAATCTTAATTTAACTGCCATACTTTGCCTCCTTTTTTACTACTAATAATATATCATAACACATAAAGAGTGTCAACAATTTTTCGTTGACACTTATTTTTCTTCTTCGACTACTTCAGTTTCTAAATAGTCTTCATTAATTTTATCGACTTCTTCGTCTATTTCATTATCATCAACTAATTCTTCATAATCATCATCTAAATCTTCAACCGATATTTTAACTTTAGTATTACCAACAATTTCGACTCCTAGTTCTTTTTCAATATTAAGTTCAACTAGGCCATTTTTAATTTTAACATCAGTTACAGTTGGTTGCTTTAAACTTCTTACAATAATTTCGGAATTATTATCTAAGACTGTATCATTTTTAAGTGGCACATTCATTTTATCAGTATAAGAATATCTTTTGGTACTAACAGCTGTTTTAGTATCATTATCGTATGAATACCAAACATTGACATCAAATGTACCATTAATTAGCACACTGCCATTATTATTTGTGCCATTAAAATTATTATTGATAACCCAACAACCTAAAACTGTATCAGGTCTTTCCTCTGTTTCTAAAGTAAAAGTATTACCACTAGTTTTCTTTGCTTTACCAATAACCGCTTTAGTTACAATTTCTCTAAAATTAGACAAATTTATCACTCCCTAATTTAATGTATGCAATTAACCCAAAAAAGAACACAAAAGTCTATCTTTTTCTATTCAATTTAATTTATAATATTTCTAGGTGGTCTTATGAATACTTTAAATTTACTTAATCCTTATATAGATCAAAAGTATAAAACATTCCAAGAAAAAATATGTCAAACTAATTATGAAATACTAGGAGTTAAAATACCTATTTTAAGAAATGCTGCTAAAAAATTATTAAAAGAATATGACTACTCTTATCTTTTAAATAATATAGATAGTAAATATTTTGAAGATGTAATGTTAAAAGCAATTATTATTGGTAATGCTAAAACAAGTTATGAAGAAAAATTAAATTTAATAACTAACTTTTTACCTTTAATTGATAATTGGGCTGTTTGTGATATTTTAGTGGGTGAACTTAAATTTATCAAAGGTAATGAAGATAAATTTTTAAATTTTATTAATCCTTTATTTGCATCTAAAAATGAATATCAATTAAGATTTTCCTTTGTTATTTTACTTAACTATTATATTAATGATAAGTATATTGATATGGTATTAGATAAATGCCTAAATATCAAAAGTGATTACTATTATGTTAAGATGGCTATAAGTTGGACTTTATCTATTGCTTTAGTTAAATATTTTGCTAAGACTTTAGAATTTATGCAAGAAAACAAAGATGAGTTTGATAAATGGACTTACAATAAAGCCTTACAAAAAGCTAGAGAAAGTTTCAGAATAGATGATGATAAAAAGTCCATTTTACAAAAAGTTAAAATAAAATAATTTACAATTTTCAACCATTTGTCGATATAGACAAAATGGTAATCAAATGTATTATTAGCTTTTACTTTATTTGGCCCATATCATTTTCCCCAAGTGGGGAAAATGATAATTAATATTTTATCTCTTAATATTCGATTAAATTATTTCAATAAAATTTTCTTTTCCTTTTCTAATTTTTTAAGACTTTCTTTGGGTGTAGGCATATCTTCAGGCATAGTTCCGCCAATATCTTTAATAGCTTTCCTTACTTTTTTGCCTACTTCATAATGAACAGAGTTTGCATTTTCTTCACCTTGTACATTGTCTCTAATTAGTCTTTGCTTTGTTTGATTTATTCTAAATAGATTTGCAACTAATTCATCTTCATTCATATTATCTAAAATATCTTCTCGATATCTTAAACCTTTTCTCTTGGCAATATCATTGGCAGTTTCACCATTATATAATCCTTTATAACCAGCATTATGAAACTTATCAAAGTTTTTTACTCCAGCTTTCTTAGCAGTTTGATTTAAAGAAAAATTACCCTCCCATAATAAAGTCAAGTATTTTCTATACAAAACTTTATAAATTATTTTCAATTTTGATTTTTATCCTAGTTTT
>CANQDM010000073.1 GCA_947591505.1 uncultured Bacilli bacterium
GTGATGTTATAAGACCAATAAGAGAGAAAAAATTAGAACTTATGAATAATTTAGACTATGTTTATGATATTGTCAAAAAGGGTACGGAAAAAGCTAATATAAAAGCAAATGAAACATTAAAAAGAGTAAAAGCAAATATGAGAATCGATTATTTTGAAAGTGATGCATTTTTAAAAGAAGTTAAAGCTAATATGAAAAACTAACTTCTTTTTTATTGAAATAAATGTTGTTTTTTGATATTCTATATAATAGATAAATATAAATAGAAGGGTTGATTATGGCTAGTTTAGGTGAGCACTTTAAAATAAATCCCAATAACCTAGTTAGTAATAGTAAAACAGTTTTTCGGGGTGCCAATTATCGAATAACCATATTAAGTGAACGCTTAATACGTTTTGAGTACTCAACAAAAAATGAATTTTATGATGGGGCAACTGAAATGGTCCATAATCGTTTGTTTCCCGAACCAAAGATAAAAGTTGAACAAAACAATAAATATTTAGTTATTTCTACTAAGTATTTTACATTGCAATATGCCATGGAAAAACCTTTTAAGGGACCTACACTAGCCCCTGATGCTAATCTTAAAGTAAAATTAACTAATACTGATAAGTTATGGTATTATGGTCATCCCGAAGCTAGAAACTTTAAAGGTAGTGCTTTTAGCATTGAAGATTTTGGTAATGAAACTAGTCTTTCTAAAGGGCTATATTCTACTGATGGCTTTGCTATGCTTGATGATAGTCATTCTATGTTTATCGATAATGATGGCTTTATAATTCCTAATAATACCAAAAGATTAGATTTCTATCTTTTTGCCTATAGAAGAGACTTTGGTTTATGTTTAAAAGATTATTTCACTTTAACTGGATATCCGCCAATGCTTCCTAGATATGCCCTAGGTATTTGGTGGTATCGAGATATGATATATAGTTTTGAAGATACTAAAAAATTAGTTCAAACATTTAATAAAAATAACGTACCAATTTCGGTTTTATTACTAGGAGAATTTTGGCATAAAAAAGATCCCAATAATTATAATTTACATAAAACTGGTTATACATTTAATCAAGAATTATTTAATGATCCGAAAGAATTTACTAAATATATGCATGATCGTGGTATAAGAGTGGGTCTTAATTTAGATGGTATTGATGGTATAACTAATATGGAAGATGCTTATCAAAATATGTGTGTTGATTTAGGAGTACCTAATAACAAACTCATTCCATTTCATGTGCTAGATAAGAATTTTATGGTTAGTTATTTTAGTAGACTTATAAATCCTTTATATGAACTAGGAATAGATTTCTTTTGGCTAGATAGTAAAGATGAAGTAGCTACAAGAGTCCTTAATTATTATCATTTCAATGATTATAAAAAATTTCCGGAAAGAAGAGGAATGATTTTATCTCGTAATGGAGGTAAAGCATCTCATTTATATCCCGTTCATTATTCAGGGGAGACTAAAGTTAATTGGGAAACTTTGCAATACTTACCATATTTTAATTCGACTGCTAGTAATATTGGTATGTCTTGGTGGAGTCATGATGTAGGGGGCTTTAAAGGTGGCATTGAAGACCGCGAATTATATTTAAGACATGCTGAACTTGCTACTTTTAGCCCAATATTTAGATTGAGCGCTAAAAGAGGAAATTATTATAAAAGAGAACCATGGCGTTGGGATGTTAAAACTTATACCATAGTAAAAGATTATTGTAAATTAAGACAAAAATTAATTCCTTATTTATATACAGAAAACTATAAATATTATAAAAATTGTTTGCCAGTTATTGAACCTTTATATTATTATTATCCTGAACTTTTTGATGAACCAGACTATCGTAATGAATATTATTTTGGTACTGAACTTTTAGTATCACCAATTACAAAACCAAAAGATACAATAATGAATAGAGCAATTGAAAAAGTATTTTTACCTAAAGGATTATGGTATGATTTTACGACAGGTAAAAAATTTGTGGGTAATAAAAGATATACACTATTTTTTAAAGATGAAGATTATCCGGTGTATGCTAAAGCCGGTTCCATAATTCCTATTGCTAAATTAGATGAAAATATTAATAATACCAATCCTCCGAAAGGAATGGAGATTAATATTTTCCCTGGTAGTAGTAATGTTTACCGTTTATATGAAGATGATGGTCTATCTTCTTTATATGAAGAAGGATATTATATAATAACAGCCATTGACTTTAACTATGCTAAAGATAGTTATAATTTATCTATTCATCCCGTTGAAGGTAAAACAGGCATTATTCCTGATACCAGAGATTATTTTATTAGATTTAGAAATACTAGGGAACCGGAAAATGTTACAGTTAGTATAAATAATCAAGAAATTAATAAATTCAATTTTTATATTGATGAAAATGATCTTATTATTGAAATAAATGGAGTAGATACTAAAAGTGAGTTAAATGTTAGTTGCTCTGGTAATAATATCGAAATAGATGCTGCAAGAATTATTAATGAAGATATTAATGAAATTATTAGTGATTTACAAATAGAAACATTAGTTAAAGAAAGAGTTGGAGCAATAATCTTCAGTAATATGAAAAAAAGCAAGAAGAGAATTGCTATTAGAAAACTAAAAAGTACTGGTTTAGATCCATTATTTATTAAATTGTTTTTAAAACTTCTTGAATATATTGAATAAATTTAATATAATATTTAAAGAAAAACGAAGGAAAAAAGAGTAGTAATAATAAGAATTTAAAAAAGAGAGTTAGTGGATGGTGCAAACTAATTAAATGATTATTATGAACTTGCTTTTGGATAGTTTATGGGTAGTTCTAATAAAGACTAAAAGAAAAAATAAAGGTGGTACCGTGGGATTATTCTCACCCTTTTCGTACTATCTTTTTTTATTTTAGGAGGGCATATGAGTAGAATAGAAGCTGGTTTAATATTATTTGGTATATTATTTATAGTTATCTTTTTAGTAGATTATTTAGGTATTAAACTGCGTTATTTAAGAAGATTAACAGGCAAAAAGAAAAGTAAAAAGAATAAAAAAAATAATGAACTTATGGAACTTTCTTATTTAATAGGCAAATTTAAATTAGATAAAGATAAGTTACCAATAAAAGTATTATTACCAATTATATCAGCAATTAATGCCCTTATTATATCTTTAGTAGCAGTAGTAGTAATTGCTACTAATACATATATAATATTACAATTCTTAATGGGATTTGTTTTACTTATTTTACTCATTTATGCTTTATATGAACTATTAGGGAGATTTTTAGAAAGAAGAGGTTATACAAAATGATAAATAAAAGTTATGAAAAAAAATGGCAAGATATTTGGAAGAAGGAAGAGGTTTTTAAAGCGGTTAACAATAGTGACAAAGAAAAATATTATATTTTAGTAGAATTTCCTTATCCATCTGGAACAGGGTTACATGTAGGTCACGTTAGAAGTTATTCTGCCCTAGATGCGATGGCGAGAATGAAAAGAATGCAAGGATATAATGTTTTATTTCCAATGGGTTGGGATGCCTTTGGGGCACCTGCTGAACAATATGCGATAAAAAATCATATTTATCCTGCGGATGCTGTAAAAGAAAATATTAAGACTTTTAAAAGTCAAATTGAATCTTTAGGGATATCTTTTGATTGGAGTAGAGAATTTTCAACAACTGATCCTGAGTATTATAAATGGACCCAATGGCAATTTTTACAATTTTATAAAAAAGGTATGGCATATAAAGCAGAGAAAGAAATCAATTGGTGTCCTAAATGTAAGACAGGACTTTCTAATGAAGATGCTGCTGGTGGTGTATGTGAAAGATGTGGTACCCCAGTTACCAAAAAACTTAAAAGTCAATGGATTTTAAGAATGAGTGACTATGCTGATCGTTTGCTTGATGGCTTAAAAGATACGGAGTTTGAAGAAAGAATTAAAGTGGCCCAAATCAATTGGATTGGTAAAAGTGTTGGGGCTGAAGTAGATTTCAAATTAAAAGATACAGATGATGTTTTAAAAGTATTTACCACAAGATGTGATACTTTATTTGGAGTTACTTTTATGGTTATGTCACCAGAACATAAATTATTAGAAAAATATAGTGATCGAATTAAAAATATCGATGAAGTTAGAAAATATCAAGAGATGGCTAAAAATAAAAGTGAAATTGAAAGAACTGATGCTACCAAAGAAAAAACTGGTGTTAAAATAGAAGGACTTACCGCGATTAACCCAGTTAATAATGAAGAAATTGAAATATGGATTAGTGATTATGTTCTATCTAGTTATGGAACTGGTGCCATTATGGCTGTTCCAGCTCACGATGATCGTGACTTTGCTTTTGCGAAAAAATTTAATATTCCAATTATTCAAGTTTTAGCGAAAGATCAAAAAGAAGAGATAAAAGAATTAGATGAAGCCTATACCGAAGATGGTACGCATATTAATTCAAAGTTCTTAAATGGTCTAAATAAAGAAGATGCTATTAATAAAATGCTAGAATTTTTAGAGAAAAATCATTGTGGCAAAAAAACAACTAATTATAAATTACAAGACTGGATATTCTCAAGGCAAAGATTCTGGGGTGAACCAATTCCAATGATTTATTGTGATGATTGTGGTTGGGTACCAGTTCCAGAAAAAGACTTACCAGTAACACTTCCAAAGGTAGCTAATTATGAACCAACAGATAATGGCGAAAGTCCTCTTGCTAATATTACGGATTGGGTTAATACTCCGTGCCCTAAATGTGGTAAGATGGCACGCCGTGAAACTGATACAATGCCAAACTGGGCTGGCTCATCTTGGTATTGGTTAAGATTTATGGATCCCCATAATGATAAAGAATTTGTTGGTAAAGACGCTCTTAAATATTGGGGCATGGTCGATTATTACAATGGTGGTATGGAACATGCCACAAGACATTTACTTTATGCAAGATTCTGGCATCAATTCTTATATGATCAAGGGCTAGTACCTACTAAAGAGCCATTCAAAAAAAGAGTTGCTCATGGTATGGTTTTAGCTGCTGATGGTTCAAAGATTAGTAAATCTAAAAATAATGGTGTTAGTCCAACTGATGTTGTTAATGAATATGGTGCTGATACTTTAAGATTATTTGAAATGTTTATGGGTGATTATGAAAAGGCTATTCCATGGAGTAACGAAGGATTACATGGTGCTCATCGTTTCTTAGAAAGAGTTGAAAGACTAGAACAAAAAGTAGTTGATGGTGATAATTATTCTAAAGATTTAGAAAGTGTTATTCATAAAACTATTAAAAAGGTAACAACTGATTTAGCAACGATGAAATATAATACTGCCGTATCATCATTAATGATTTTAACTAATGCTTATGAAGATAAAGAAAATATTACTGAATCTGATTATCGAGTTTTATTACTTCTTTTAAATCCAATTGCTCCTCATATAACAGAAGAGTTAAATGAAAGAAATCATTTAGGAGAAATGTTATGTAAAAGTGCATGGCCTACTTATGATGAAAATAAAACAGTTGATAATGAAAAAGAAATTGGTGTTCAAGTTAATGGTAAGTTAAGAGGATCAATTGTAATTGCAACAGATGAAGATAATGAATCTGTTATTAAGAAAGCTTTATCTAATGAAAATGTCCAAAAACATATCGAAAATAAAGAAATAGTTAAAACTATTGTTGTACCAAATAAGATAGTTAATATTGTTGTTAAAGGTTAATAAAGAAATTTATTAATCTTTTTTTAAAACGGCGTTGACAAATATATGTTTGTAGTAGTATAGTTAGTTTACAATTAAACTAGATAGGGGGGAATTGGTATGAATAGTTTAACTGTAAATAACAAAAATATAACCAATATGATCTATGAAATCAGAGGTAAACAAGTAATGCTAGATAGTGATCTAGCTATTCTTTATGAATGCAAAAATGGGACAAAATCAATTAATTTGGCAGTAAAAAGAAATATTGATAAGTTTCCTAATGATTTTTATTTTCAATTAGACATGGAAGAATTTAAAAAATTGCGGTTTCAAAATGAAACCGCAAACTATAATATGATTAGAATACTACCTTATGCATTTACTGAAGAAGGTGTAGCAATGTTGGCATCTATTTTAAGGACTAAAGTAGCAAATGAAGTTAGTGTTGGAATAATGCGTGCATTTGTTTTGATGCGTAAATATATTTCTAATGAATTAATAGAAATAAACTATATGAAAAGACAAATATTAAATAATAGTGAAAATATAGATAAAAATACTAAAAGTATAAAATTATTACAAGAATCATTTAATAAATTTGAAGAGAAAAAGAAAAGTAATGAAATATATTTTAATGGGCAAATATACGATTCATACTCTAAGATATTAGATATATTAAAAGAAACAAAAAAAGAATTAATAATAATAGACAATTATGCTGATAAAAATATGTTAGATATGATAAGAAATATAAATGTAAAAGTAACCATAATATGCAAAGAGAATTGCTTGTTAAAAGAAATAGATATCGAGAAATATAATAAACAATATAATAATTTAAAAGTAATATATAATAATACATTTCATGATAGATATATTATAATAGATAACAAAGTAATATATCATTGTGGTACATCACTAAATCATATAGGCAGTAAAACATTTTCTATTAATAAATTGGAAGATAAAGAAGTAATAGAGGCTCTACTTAATAAAATAAAAACTTGTTAATAAAACTACTTTCATTTATAATATAATTGAAAGGTGATTCTCTATGGAAAATACAACACT